>NZ_LWLC01000022.1:0-119201 GCF_001905065.1 Saccharothrix sp. CB00851 | reverse complement strand
CAAACTCCGCCACCTATACCCCAAGAATTAGCCGCGACAATCTACTAGTAGGCGGAATCGAGGCGTGCGCGTTGGTCGGTGGTCAGGTGCAGGTCGACGGCGGCCAGGCTTTCGTTCAGCTGGGCGACGGAGGAGGCGCCCACCAGGGGGATCACCGGGATCTCGCCGCCGATCAGCCAGGACAGCACGACCTGGTTGACGGTGGCACCCGTCTCGGCGGCCACCTCGCGCACGGCGGCGAGGCGGGTCGCGGTGCCGGCGTGGTCGTGGTCCGGGCCGAGCGGCTTGTCGTCGCGCACGTAGCCGCCCGCCAGCAGTGGCGAGTAGGCGACCAGGGTCAGGCTCGGCTCGGCGCGCAGGTACGCGAGCAGGTCGCCGCTCACCACGCCCTGGTTGCCGTCCTGCGAACGCCTGCCCGGCCGGTCGGTGCGCGCGCGCAGGTAGCTGTGGTGGTACTGCAGCACTTCGTAACCCGGCAGGCCGGCGGCGGCGGCGAGGGCTCGGGCCCGCTCGACCCGCCACGACCAGTGGTTGCTCACGCCCAGCAGCCCCACGGTGCCCTCGGAGACCAGCTCGGCGAACCCCTCCACCGTCTCCTGCAACGGCGCCACCGGGTCTTCCACGTGGGCGTAGAGCAGGTCGAGCTTGTCCACCCCCAACGTCTCACGGCTGCGCTCGGCGGACTCGCGGATCACCTTGGCGGACAGGCCCTCCACGTTCTCCGACTTCGCCGTGTCCGCGAACGCCAGCCCGGTCGCGTTCGGCCGGCCGCCCAGCTTGGTGGCGATCACCACCTCGGAGCCGATGCCCCGGCTGCGCCGCCACCGGCCCAGCACCGCCTCGCTCTCCCCGCCCTGGCTGGCGTTGTACCAGAACGCGTAGTTGTTCGACGTGTCGATGAACGTGCCACCCGCCTCGACGTACCGGTCGAGGATCGCGAACGACGTCTCCTCGTCGGTGGCCGTGCCCATCAGCATCGCGCCGAGGGCGAGCACGCTCACCTCCCGGCGCGTCTTCGGGTCCTGGCCGATAGTGCGGTATTCCATGGCGGGTTTCCTCCCCAGGTCGGTCGCTACGGTGGTGACGTTAGCGAAGGTCGTACATCGCGGACATGACCAGATCGGCGAGTTCCGCGGCGATGTCCGGGTCGTGCGCGCGCACGGCGAGTTCCGGCTTCGGCGTCCGGACGATCTCGACGGTCACCGGGAAGTCGGTGCGGTCGGAGAACCACCAGTCCAGCACGCGCACGCCGGTCAACCGGTCGAGGTCGGCGAGCACGTGGAAGTCGGTGTAGTTGAACACCGCGTCGAACGGTGGCCGGCCGAGGTCCGCGGTGAGCCGGGCGAGCGGGTACCGCAGGTGGGGCTGGTGCGCGCGTTCGGCGTCGAAGACGATGCGCGCCAAGGACTCCAGGTCGGTCACGGCGGCGCGCACCGGCACGCAGTTCAGGAACAGCCCCAGCAGCCGCTCGACACCGTCCACCGCGGGCCGTCCCGACACGACGAGCCCGGTGACGACCTCGGTGGAACCGGTCAGCTTGGCCAGAGCGGACACGTGCGCGGCCAGGTACACGCTCTTCGGCGGCACACCGAGCCGGGCCGCGAGCCGCCGCACGCTCGCGTCGACCGCAGCCGGGATGGGCAGCCGCACGTCCGGCTCGGTCCCCGGCTCCCCCGCCGACCCGAACGGCAGTCCCGGCACGGCCTCGCCGACCACCGAGCGCCAGTAGGCCGCCGATATGTCCGAAGAGTCCTCCGACGCGATGAAGTCCCGGAACCGGAACGACGGCGGCTCGGGCAACGGCGCCGTGTCCGCGCCCGACGCCCGGTCGTAGGCCAGCAGCAGGTCCGTCATCAACGTGGCGAAGCTCCACCCGTCGACGACCGAGTGGTGCACCGACACGGACAGCCGGAACGTGCCGTCACTGCCGTCGTGCACGTGGCAGCGGGCCAGCGGCGCGCGGGTCAGGTCGAACGGTTCCTCCCACTGCGCGCGCCACCACTGCCGCACGTCTTCGTCCGCCCGCACCTCCAGCGGGATCTCCGCCACCGGGTGCACCACCTGTGTGGCCTCGTCCAGGTCGAACGACGTGCGCAACACGTCGTGCCTCGCGCTCAGCTCGTCCAACGCGCGCCGCAACGCGGTGAGGTCGAGCGTTCCGGCCACCCGCACGCTCGCCAGGTCGTGGTACAGCGTCGGGTCACCACTGGCCAGGCACTCCAGCAGGATCCCGTACTGCATGGCGGACACCGGGTAGACGTCGTCGCGCACCACAGCGGGAGCTCGCCAGGCGACGGGTTCGGCGGACCGGGCCAGGTCGGACAGCACCGGCGACCGGTAGAGCCGCGCGACGTCCAGCGGCACCCCGGCCGCACGTGCCGCCGCGACCGCCCGCACCGCGAGCATCGAGTCGCCGCCCAGGCCGAAGAAGCTGTCGTCGGGCCCGATGCCGGTCACGCCCAGGACTTGCGACCACACGTCGGCCAGCCGCTGCTCGTCCGGGGTCAGCGCGGCGCGGGCCGGTGTCGGCGCGGGCGAGGGCAGGGCGGCCCGGTCGAGCTTGCCGTTCACCGTCACGGGCAGGGCGTCGAGCCGCACGAGCAGCGAGGGCACCAGGTAGCCGGGCAGCCGTTCGGCCAGCCGGTCCCGGTCCACCGACGCGCCCACCACGTAGGCGACGAGCTGCTGTTCCCCGGCCTGCTCCCGCACCACGACCGCGGCCTCGGCCACCCCGGGCTGGTCCAGTAAGGCGGCTTCGATCTCGCCCAACTCCACCCGGTGGCCGCGGAACTGGACCTGCGCGTCCCGCCGTCCCCGGTACAGCAGCTCGCCGTTGGGCAGCCGGGTCGCGTAGTCACCGGTGCGGTAGAGGACACCGGGTCCGAACGGGTTGGGCACGAACCGGGTGGCGGTGAGGTCCGGCCGGTTCAGGTAACCCAGCGCCACGCCCGGTCCGCCCACGTACAGCTCGCCGTCGGTGGCGGGCCGCAGTTCGTCGTCGAGCACGTGCACGTCCAGGTCGGCGAGCGGGCGGCCGATGGGGCTGGTGGCCGGGCTGTCGGCGCGGGTCATCGTGCGCGCGGTGACGTGCACGGTGGTTTCGGTGATCCCGTACATGTTGACCAGGCGTGGCGTGGTGTCGCCGTAGTGGTCGAACCAGGGGCGCAGCGCGGCCGGGTTCAGCTCCTCGCCGCCGAACACGACCAGCCGCAGCGACGTGGCCGGGAAGCCGGCGGCCGCGGCGGCGCCGACGAGCTGGCGGAACGCGGTCGGCGTCTGGTTGAGCACGGTGACGCGTTCGGCGAGCAGGAGCTCGAAGAACGCCTCCGGGTCGCGTGCGGTGGCCCGTGGCACGATCACCAGCCGTGCGCCGTGCAGGAGCGCTCCCCACATCTCCCACACGGAGAAGTCGAACGCGGCGGAGTGGAACAGCGTCCACACGTCGTGCGGGCCGAACGCGAACCCCGGCCTGGTGACGTGGAACAGCCTGCCGACCGCCCGGTGCGGCACCACGACGCCCTTGGGTCGGCCGGTGGAGCCGGAGGTGAAGATGACGTAGGCGACCTCGCCGGGCGGCACGTCGGGCGCGTCGTCCGGGCCGTCCGCCGCGTCCACCGGGCCGTCCGCCGCGTCCACCGGGATGAACGTCGCGGCCAGGTCGCGGAACCGGTCGTGACCGACCACGACGTCACAGCCGGCGTCGGCCAGCACGGCGCGCAGTCGTGCGGGTGGGTGCTCGGGGTCCAGCGGCAGGTAGGCCGAACCTGCCTTGAGCACCGCCAGCACGGCCACCACCAGGTCAGCGCCCCGTTCGGCGCACACGCCGATCAGCGGTCCCGCGCCGACGAGCCGGTGCGCGAGGCGGTTCGCCGCACGGTCCAGCTCGGCGTAGGTGAGGTCGCGCACGCCGTCGGTGACCGCGATCCGGTCGGGGTGGCGGGCGGCGGTGGCGGCGAACTCCTGGTGCAGGCAACGGGTTTCGGTCGCCCGGATCGGCAGCAGCGGGTCGGCGGTCGCCTGTTCCAGCACGCGGAGGTAGGCGTCGAGCCAGTCGTCTACTGTGGACTGGTCGAGCAGGTCGGTGTTGTACTCGGCGGTGACGGACAGCTCGTCACCGACCTCTTCCAACTCCAGGAGCAGGTCGAACTTCGCGGTGCCGTTGTCGACGGGCAGCGGTTCGGCGGTCACGCCGGGCAGCCGCGGTCCGGTGCGCCGTCGGCCTTGGTAGGCCAGCACGACTTGGACGAGTGGTGGACGTGTGGGGTCGCGGTGCGGCACCAGGGCGTCCACCAAGCGGTCGAACGGGAGGTGCTGGTGTTCGAAGGCCGTCAACGCGGTGCGGGCGGTGCGGCGGAGGAGGTCGGCGAAGGTGTCGCCGGGTGTCGGGGTCAGGCGCAGGACGACCGTGGTGGCGAAGAAGCCGATGACGTCTTCGAGTTCCGGGCCGGGTCGTCCGGCGGCGGGTGAGCCGATGAGCAGGTCACGTCGTCCGGTGAGGGTGTGCAGCAGAACGCCGAGCGCCGTCAGGTGCACCGCGTACGGCGTGGTGGTGTGCTCGCGGGCCAGGCGTTGCACGGCTCGGCGCAGGTCGCCGGACGCCGTGCGGGTGGTCCGGCCGCCCCGGTAGCGCTGGGTGGCGGGGCGTGGCCGGTCGGTCGGCAGGTCCAGCACCGGCGGGGCGTCGGCGAGCCAGGGCGCGGTGCGGTCCGGCAGTCGACGCTGCCGGCGCACGTAGTCGCCGTACCCGGCTTTCGGTGGCGATGGCGTGTTGCCCTGGTAGTGGGCGGCGAGCGCGCGGTCGAAGTTGTCCAGCGACCAGCCGTCCGACACCAGGTGGTGCAGGACGACGAGGAGCACGTGGTCGTCTTCGGCGAGCCGGAACAGCGTGGCCCGGCACAGCGGCGGCACGGTCAGGTCGAACGGTTCGGCTGCCTTGGTCGCGAGGTCGGCGGTGCCGTGCTCGACGGTCAGCGCGACCTCGGCGGCCTCGACCACCTCGGCGACCAGTTCGCCGTCGCGCAGGTGGAAACCGGTGCGCAACGCGGGGTGGTCGGCGACGACGGCGTTGAGGGCGGCGCGGAGGGCGGTGACGTCCAGCGGTCCGCGCAGGCGGGTCGCGGCGGGCACGTTGTAGGCGGCGTTCGCGGCGGCGTCGAGCTGGGTCAGGAACCACAGGCGGCGTTGACCGGCGGAGACCTCGTCCTGGGCGGCGCCGGTGGTCAGCGGTGGCAGGTCGTCGCGGCGGCCGTCGGTGACCAGGCGGGCGAGTTCGGCGACGGTGTGCGCGGCGAAGAACTCCGGCACCGACACGTGCACGGCGAACTCGTCGCGGATGCGGGCCAGGAGGCGGGTCGCCATGAGGGACGTGCCGCCTGATGCGGTGAAGCCGTCGTGTCGCCCGATCGGCCGGACTTCCAGCACGGTCGACCACAGGTCGGCAAGCCGGGCTTCGATCGGGCCGACCGGCTCTTCGTACGGCACCTCGGCGGCTCGGTCGATGCTCGTGGCGCGCAGGGCGGGGCGGTCTACCTTGCCGTGGGCGTTGAGGGGCAGGGCGGGCACCGGCACGACCACCGACGGGACCAGGTAGTGCGGCAGCTTGCGGCTCATCGCGTCGCGCAGGCCGGCCGGGTCGCTGGTGTTGCCCACGACGAACGCGACCAGCCGTGCGTCGGCGGCTTGGCCTTGGACGACGACCGCGCAGTCCCGCACGCCGGGCAGCAGGCCCAGGTGGTGCTCGACCTCGTGCGGCTCGACGCGGTGGCCGCGGACCTGGACCTGGTCGTCCACGCGGCCCAGGAACTCCAGTTGGCCGTCCGGTGCGACGCCCACGAGGTCGCCGCTGCGGTAGAGGCGCTGTCCGGTCACCGGGTGGGCGACGAACCGCGCGGCGGTGAGGTCGGGCTGGTTCAGGTAGCCGCGGGCCACCCCGGCGCCGCCGATGAACAGCTCGCCCACGTCGGCCGGCCGGAAGTCGTGGAAGACGTAGGTGTCGACGCCTCGGATCGCGCGGCCGATGGGCGGTGGGCCGTCGGGGCGGAGCGTGTCGCCGAGGGTGGCGAACACGGTGGTCTCGGTCGGGCCGTAGCCGTTGAGGAAGACCCGGCCCCGGCCCCACCGTTCGGCGACGTCACGCGTGCACGCCTCGCCACCGACGGACAGCACGCGCAGGTCGGGCAGGTCGGCTTCGGGCAGGACGGACAGCAGTGACGGTGGGAGGAACAGCGTGGTGATCCGGCGGTCGCGCAGGAAGTCCACCAGGTCGGGGCCGTCCACGGGTGGGGCGAGGACGACCGTGCCGCCGGCGGCGAGCGGGGCGAAGATCTCCAGGACGGAGGCGTCGAAGGTCATCGCGGCGAACTGGAGGAAGCGGGTGCCCGGGCCGAGGCGGAACGGTTCGCGGACGGCTTCGACCAGGTGGACGACGTTGCGGTGTTCGACCATGACGCCTTTGGGGCGGCCGGTCGAGCCGGAGGTGTGCAGCACGTAGGCGAGGTCGGTCGGGTCGACCGGTGTGGTGCCGAGGGGGCCTTCGTCGGTGGGGAGGACGACGTCCGGGCCGGGTTCGCGGGCGATGATCACGGCGGGTCGGGCGTCGACTTTCACCGCTTCGAGGCGTTCGGCCGGGTGGCGCGGGTCGAGGGGCAGGTAGGCGCCGCCGGCTTTGAGGACGGCGAGCAGTGCCACGACCAGGTCGGGTCGGCGGTCGAGGTGGACGCCGACGAGGGTGTCCTTGGTGACGCCTCTCGCGCGGAGTGCGCCTGCCAGCCGGTCGGCGCGGTCGTTGAGCTCGGCGTAGGTGAGGCGGTAGGTGCCTTCGACCGCCACGGCGTCGGGGGTGCGTCGGGTTTGGGCTTCGACCAGCGCGTGGACGGTCACGGGGCTCCGTTCAGCGCTCGGCGGACGGCGGCGGCGAGGTGGGTGACGTGGGGCGGTTCGAGGGCGGTCCAGTGGTCGCCGGGGGTGGGGTGGATGTCGACGTGGGTGTACATCGGGGCGACGTCGATGGGTGGTGTGCCGGTCGTCGGGAAGAGGGCGGCGCGCGTGGGTGCCGGTCCGGGGGTGTAGCGGAGCATCGCGCGGATGTTGGCGTAGTAGACCTCGGGCCGGCCGCGTTCGGCGTAGTGGCGGGTGGCGCTGGTGATGATGTCGGGGAGGGCGCCCAGGGGCTTGCCGGAGGTGTCGGGCACGTGGCCGTCGATGCCGATCAGGGTGGTCGCGGGCAGGAGGCGGGCCATCTCGTGGGCGACCGTGACACCGATGGACCAACCGCCGACCAGGTAGGGGCCTTCGGGTCGGTGGCGGCGGACCAGGTCGACGTGGTGGGCGGCGATCTCTTCGACCGTGCCCAGGGGGCCGGGTGGGTCGAGGCCGAGCACGGGCCGGTCGAGCAGGGCGGCCAGGGCGCGGTAGGGCGCCGAACTGCCCGCGCCGGGGGCGGCCAGGTACAGCGGGACGCCGTCGGTGACGTCGTTCAGCGGCACCGGCTCCGCTTTCCCGCTGTGGGCCAGCTCCACCAGCCGCCCGAACGTGGCGCGTGCCGAGAACGCGGTCAACGACACCCGGACCCCGAGCCGTTCGCGGACGCGGCCGAGCAGGTGCACCAGCATCAACGACTCGCCACCGAGCCGGTAGAAGTCGTCCGCGTCCCGGACTTGCCCGACGCCGAGGACCTCACCCCAGATGGCCGCCAGCTCCGCCGACAGATCCGCCGCCGACAGGCTCGCTTCGCAGGGGTCCTCGCCCAGGGGACCCCTGTTCTTATTCTCCCAGAGGGGTACGACAATTCCGGCTGTCGCCGAGTTCACCGACGAGTTCACCGAGGACACGGGACGATCGGTTACGGGTGGGCCCGAGCTTGCCGACAGTCCCGGATCCGCTGATGACGCTGCGGCAACCGACACACCTGCGACAGCCGACACGCTTGAGAACGCGGCCGAAGGTCGGGTCGATGACGCGACGGACGCCGACACGGGACGATCGATCGCGGATGGGTGCGCGCTCGCCGACCGGCCCAGGTCTGCTGATGACGCTGCGGCGGCCGACGCAACCTTGCCTGCGGACGTGCCTGGGAACGCCGCCGAAGCCCGGACCGGTGACGCGACGGACGCCGACGAGGTTGCCGCCGAACCGTCCATGGACGGCGCGGTGGTCGTCGCCGAGGGAACTGCTGCCGCAGCGGGCGACGGGTGGCGAGTTGTCGGCGACTCCGTGCCGGCGGACGGGATCGCTTCGCAGGGGTCCTCGCCCAGGGGACCCCTGCTTTCATTCTCCCACGGGGGACCGACAATTTCGGTTGGTGGAGGTGGCGGGGGGCGGTGGTGGGTGGTTGGCAGGTCGGCTCTCGTGGCCAGGAGGACGGTGTGGTCCGGGTGGCCCGGGGCGGTGGCGGCGGTGGCGTTCAGGCCCGCGGTGGCCAGGGTGGTCAGCCAGGTCGGTTGGTCCAGGTGCGGTGAGTCGGTTCGGTCGTCGGCGAAGGTCCACCAGCCGGGTGCCAGGCCCCAGACCAAGTGGCTCCAGCGGTCGGGGCGGGTTACTTCGATTAGGGCCAGCCAGCCGGTCGGGGTGAGCAGGCCGGTCAGGTCGCGGAGGGCGCGGTGGATGTTGGGGGCCACGTGTACGACGTTGTGGGCGACGATCACGTCGTACGTGCCGAGGCCGTTCGGTGGGCTGGTGATGTCCAGGGTCGAGAAGCGCAGGTCGTGCCGTCCGGCCAGTGGCTGGAGCCGGGTCATGGCCTGGCGCACGCGCAGCGGGCTCACGTCGGTCACGTGGTACGACATCGGGTGCGGGGAGTCGGTCAGCAGGCGGTCGGCGAAGTCGCCACGGCCGGCGCCCACCTCCAGCACGCGGCGCACCCGGCCGGAGCGGATCGCCGTCGCCAGCGCCGCCAGGCAGGGCTCGGCATCGCTCACGGCGACGTCGTTCGCCGCGTAGTGCGCGCTCACGAAACCGTCGTCACCGTCCGGGAACAGCACCGACACCGGGTCACGGCGACCGGCGAACACGTCCGGGTAGGACTCGACGCAGTGGCGCACCAGGTCGCGCAGGCCGGCGACCTCGCCGAGGTGGTCGTGTTCGGCCAGGGCGAGGGAGATGCGCTCCTCCACGTCGGCCGCGAACCCGTCGTCGGTCAGCCAGCCCTCGTCGGTCAACGACCGCCTCACGAAGGAGGCCAGCCTGGGCAGGGCTCCGTCAGCCGAGGAGTGGTCCAGCAGGAACCGACCCAGGAGTCCCAGGCAGTAGGTGCCCAGGCGCGCACGCAGGTCCGGCCGCGTCGCCAACGACGGCACCGGCTCGGGCCACCGCAGACCGCCCGGCAGGTCGACCGGGGCGGCCATCGGCGCGGGGGTCAGGGGGTGCGGTGGCAGCGGCACCTTGCGGGCGCCGGTGTCGGCCCACGTCACGTCAACGCCCTGCTCCCACAACCGCCCCAAGGCGTGCAGCACGTCGTCCGGTTCACGTCCCAGCACGGGGATCGCGCCGGGCACCATCCGGGTCATCGACGTCCCCGGCCCGAGCTCGACCGACACCGCACCACCCGCCAACGCCGACACCCCGAGGTCCAGCCGCACGGGTGCGCACAGGTGCCGCACCCAGTACTCCGGCGACCTCACCTCGTCCGGGTCGGCCAGGCCACCGGTCACGTTCGACACGAACGGCAGGCGCGGGCGCGAGGTCGGCGTAGCCGCCAGCGCTGAACGCAACCGCGCCGCCGCGCCCTCCATCAGCGGCGAGTGGAACGCCCCGGCGGTGTCCAGCACCCGGCACGCGACGTCCCGCCGCCGCAAGTCCTCCTCCAGCTCCGCGACGGCCTGGACCTCGCCGGACACCACCACCTGGCCGGGTGACCGCACCGCGACCACGAGGCCGGGGCCGACCGGGACCTCGGCGCCGAAGACCGCGAGCATCCGCCCGGCGGGCGCGTCCCGCATTGCCCGGCCACGGGCCGCGACCAGCGCCAACGCGTCCGAGAACGTCCACAGGCCCGCCACCGTCGCCGCGACGTACTCCCCCACGCTGTTGCCCAGCATCGCCACCGGTGTGACGCCCCACGCCCGCAACTGCGCCGCCAACCCGTACCCGAGCACGAACAACGCCACCTGCTGCACCTCGGTGTCCCGCAACCACTCCGGGTCGACCTCAGCGGACAGCAATGGCGTCAGGTCCACTGTGGACTCCTCGAACACCCGCCGGAACTCCGGCAGCCGCTCGTACGCCGTCCGGCCGATCCCCCGCCGCAACGCGCCCTGGCCGGGGAACAGGAACGCCACCCGCGGCCGTTCCGGAGCCTCGACCGCCGGAACGGGTGCCCGCAACGCCTCAGCGGCCGAAGCGGGATCCGCCACGACGTGCGCCGCCCGGTACCGGAACCGGCGTCGCGCCGCCAACGTCCGTTCCGCCGCGACAACGTCCGACACCGCACCGGCCAGATCACCACGCAGAGCGGCCAACGCCGCGGGACTGGCCGCCGACACGAGCAGCACCCCGGCACCGGCCCCACGCCCGGGGGAAGCCACCGGGGGCGCGGCCCCGAGCACCACGTGCGCGTTCGTGCCGCCGATGCCGAACGAGCTCACCCCGGCGCACAGCGGCCCGGACCACGGCTCGTGCCGCACCGCGATCTCGAACGGTGTCCCGGCCAGCCCCAGCTCCGGGTCGGGCCGGGTGAAGTGCGCGGTCGGCACGAGTTCCCGGTGCGCCAGCATCAGCGCGGTCTTGATCAGCCCGGCGACGCCCGCCGCCGCACCGGTGTGCCCGATGGTGGACTTCACCGCGCCCAGCCGGCACGGTCCGGGCACACCGCGGAACACCTCCGCCAGCGCCGCCACCTCGATCGGGTCACCCACGGGGGTGCCGGTGCCGTGCGCCTCCACGTACGAGACCTGGGCCGGCGTCACGTCGGCCCGCGCGTGCGCCATCCTGATCGCGGCCACCTGGCCGGGCACCGACGGCGCGGTGTAGCCGATCTTGCCGCCGCCGTCGTTGTTGACCGCCGAACCCTTGATCACCGCGACGACGTGGTCACCGGCCGCGAGCGCGTCCGCCAACCGGCGCAGCACGACCACGCCGACACCCGCGCTGGGCACCGTCCCCGAGGCCAGCGCGTCGAACGGACGGCACCGCCCGTCCCGCGACAGGATGTCGCCCTCCCGGTACGAGTAGCCGACCGCCTGCGGCAGCACCAACGACACCCCACCGGCCAAAGCCGCGTCGCACTCGTGGTCCAGCAGGCTCTGCGCGGCCAGGTGCACCGCGACCAGCGATGTCGAGCACGCCGTCTGCACGGTCAGCGCCGGGCCGCGCAGCCCCAGCTTGTACGCCACCCGCGTGGCCAGGAAGTCCTTGTCCGCGCCGATGACCCGGGCCGTCGCGTCGTCACCGGCCCGCGCGTCGGTCGACGGTGCCGCGTCGCACCCGGCGAACACCCCGACGAGCCCGTCGAACCGGGCCGGGTCGAGGCCCGCGTCGTCCACCGCCACCGACGCGCACTCCAGGAACACCCGCTGCTGCGGGTCGATCCGGGCCGCCTCACCGGGGCTGTAGCCGAAGAACGGCCAGTCGAACCCCTCACCGCCGGGCAGCACGCCCCGCGCGGGCACGTAATCGGGCGTGCCGTCGGACGGGAACCGCGAGATCGTGTCCACGCCCGCCCGCAGGTTCGCCCAGAACCGGCGCACGTCGGCCGCGCCGGGGAACCGGCAGGCCATCCCGACGATCGCGATGCCGTCGTCCGGCTCCACACCGGTCACGCCCGCCTCCGCGCCCGCGCCCGTCGCGCCCGTGCCACCGCGTCGTCCACGTCCGGCGCGACGTCACCGGGTGAGTCCAGCGCCTTGGCCAGCTCGCCCACGGTCGGCCGGGCGAACAGCAGCGTCATCGACACCGGCGTGCCGAGCTCCTCCTGCAACCGCGCGCGCAACGTCGCCAGCAGCAGCGAGTTGCCGCCCAGGTCGTAGAAGTTGTCGTGCAACCCGACCGCGTCGACGTTCAGCACGCTCGACCACACCTTGGCGATCCGCTGTTCCACATCACCCACCGGTTCGACGAACTCGACGGTCCGTGCGGGCTCCGGCAGCGCGGTGACGTCCACCTTCCCGTTGGCGGTCAACGGGAACTCGTCCAGCCACACCACGGCGGGCGTCACCGCGACCCACCCGGCGAGCCGGTCCAGCACGGCCGCGGTGTCCGGCACCACGCCGGGTCGCGGGACCAGGTAGGCCAGCAGCCGGTCGGACGAGCCGCACACCACCGCGTTGGCCACCAGCGGGTCCGCGCACAGCCGTGCCTCGACGTCACCGGGTTCGATCCGGTGCCCGCGGACCTTGACCTGCCGGTCCAGCCGGCCGAGGTACTCGATCGTGCCGTCGGGCCGCCACCGGCCGCGGTCGCCGGTGCGGTAACCGGCGGCGGTGAACCTTCGCCGCGTCAACGTGGGTCGCCCCCGGTACCCGCGTGCCACGCACGCACCGCGGAGGTGGATCTCGCCGTCGATGATCTCCACGTCGACGCCGTCGATCGGTCGGCCGATGACGTTCCGGTCGCCGGCGGACAGCACGTGGGCCGTGGCCAGGACGGTGCACTCGGTCGGCCCGTAGAGGTTGTGCACCGGGTAGGGCAGCGACGGCAGCGGCTGGGCCAGTGCCGCGCCGCCGATCATCATCGTGCGCAACGACGGCAACGGCTCGCCCAGCGCCCACACCGTCTCCGCCAACGGCGTGACGAGCATGGCGCGGGTGATCCGCCGTTCGCGCAACCAACCCGGCACGTCCCCGGCCACCACCGGCGGCTCGTGCGGCACTACGCACGCACCGGCCGCCAGGTAGGGCCACACCTCGATCTGCGACACGTCGAACCCGACGCTGCCCAGGTGGCTCGCCCGGTCGTCGGGCGCCAATCCCAGCGAGGACACGCACCACGTCACCAGGTTGGCCAGGTTCGCGTGCGTGACCTCGACGCCCTTCGGCGTGCCGGTCGTGCCGGACGTGTAGAGCACGTACGCCAGAGACGACGGTGACGGTGCGGTGAACGCACCGTCCGCCTCCTCCGACGGCACCTCGCGCACCACCGGGCACGCGCCGAGGTCGTCCAGGATGAACCTCACCCGGTCCGCGGGCGCGTCGGGGTCGATCGGGCAGAACGCCGCACCGGCCTTCCACGCGGCGAGCATCGCCACCACGAAGTCCGCGCCCCGGCCCAGCACCACCGCCACCACCGGGTCGTCACCGCGCAGCGACGGCCGCAGCCGGGCGGCCAGCGCGGTGGCCCGCCGGTCCATCGACCGGTAGGTGAGCACACCAGCCGCCGACTCCACGGCCGGCGCGTCGGGGCGGGCGGCGACCTGCCGGGCGACCAGCTCGGGGACGGTCATGGCGCCACCTCGGCCAGCAGGCCCAGGGCGATCCGGGCGTAGTCGGGCTCGTCCGCGCCGAGTTCGCGCCACGCGTCGTGCACCCGCGACGACGCCGAGGCGCAGAACACGTCGGCCAGGTCCTGGCGGTCCTCGGTGGACGCGCGGGCCAGCACCAGCGCCATCGCGACCAGCTCGTTCACCACCCGGCTGAGCAGGATCACCGTGCGCTCGCGCTCGAACAGCTCCTCCCGCGGGTACCGGGCGGTCAGCTCCGCGCAGGCCGACGCCAGCCGGCGGGCCTGGTCCGCGACGAACCGCGCGTGCCCGGCGTTGCGGTGGGACAGCGTCAACGCCGAGAAGTCCGGCACCACGTCGGGCACCGCCGCGCCCTCGTAGTACCCGGTGAGCAGGTGCCGCCCGGCCCAGTTGTCGAGCTGGAAGTCGACGCCGCCGGACACGCGCATGGCCCGCGCGTCCCGGAACACCCGCTCCAGCGGTGCCGCGTCGGCGCCCCGACCGGCCTTGCTGCCCGCCGTCTCCAGCCCTTCCGCGGCCATGACCGACAACGCCCGGTCCACCACCCGCCACGCCGCCAGCGACGCGATGTTCTTCGCCGCCAGCTGCTCGTAGAGCGGGTTCACCGCCACGTGGTCGGCCAGCGACCACTCCACCACGGTCTCGACGGCGAACACGTCCGCCGCGGCCACCGCGAGCTGTCGCCGGATCTCCGGGTAGTCGCCCAGGGCGCGGCCGTCGATGGCACGCCGGTTCACGAACGACGCTGCGCACCGCGACGCGAGCCGGGCGAACGCCAGCGACGGCGCGGCGATCAGGTGCATCCGGCCCAGCACCACCAGCCGGGTGGAGACCGGGGTGAGCCGTCCCGCGTGCTTCGGCTCGACCAGCACCTGCTCGGCGGGCACGAACACGTCCTGGAGCTCCACGCTGCCGTTGGGGAAACCGGCCAGGCCCAGGAAGTCGTGCCGCGCGGTCACCGTGACACCGGGGGTGGCCGCGTCCACGAACACCAGCCGCAGCTCGTCGCCCAGCGTCGCGGTGACCACGAACGCGCCCGCCGCCGGCGCGTTGCCGACGTGGATCTTGCGGCCGTCGAGCCGGTACCCGCCGGTCACCGGTGTCGCCGTGGTGGACCGGCCGCTGTTGTGCGCGCCGGACGGCTCGGTGTCGGCCGTGCACGACACCACGCCCGCCGCCACCCGGTCGCGCACCCACTCGCGCAGCGGGCCGTCGGGCAGCACGGGCAGGTAGGCGCTGAAGCCCAGCGCGTTGTCCACCGCCATCGCCAGCCCGACCGCCGGGCAGAACGCCACCGCCGCCTCGACCACGTCGAACACCTCGCGGTGCCCGAGGCCGTGCCCGCCGGTGTCCGGACCGCCCGCGAGGTTGAGGTAGCCGCGGGCGCCGAGCGCGGCGAGCACGCCGTCGGGCAGCTCCCTGGTCACGTCGACCTGCTCGGGGTCGACCAGCGCGCGCAGCACGGCGACGACCTCACGGGCCGCCCGGTCGCCGCGCGCCGAGGTCGGGAACGGGTGGACGAGGTCCCAGCGGACCGCGCCCGCGTGCAGGTGCTCGGTGAAGCCCGGGCGGTCGGCCTCCCGGAGCAGGTCGACATCGGACGTCGCCGGCCGGCTCATCGCATTTCCCCCAGTGGATCCGCTCAGCGGGAGTCACCTGCCCCTGTCCGCGAGGCGCAGCACCGCGACCACGTCCCGGATGGTCGGGTTGCGGTACAGCTCGCGCAACGGCACCGACGGCAGGCCGCGGGCCCGCAGCGCCGCGCCGATGCGCACCGCCACCAGCGAGTTGCCGCCGAGTTCGAAGAAGTCGTCGTCCAGCCCGACGGGCACGCCCAGCGCCTCGCGCCACACCTCGCGCAGGCTGCCCGCCAAGCCCTCGCTGGGCGGGTCGTCGGTGCCGGTGGCGATCACGGGCGCGGGCAGCCGGGCCGCGTCCAGCTTGCCGTTGGTGGTCAACGGCAACGCGTCCAGCGCGGTGACCGTGGCGGGCGCCATGTAGTCGGGCAGGATCCCCGCCGCCCGCTTGCGCACGCTCGCCGGGTCGCCGCCGGTGAGCACCACGTACGCGTCGAGGCGCGCGGTCGCGGCGTCGTCCGGGTCCTCCCGCCGCACGACCACGGCCGCCGCCCGCACGTCCGGGTCCTCCAGCAGCACGGAGCGGATCTCGTCCAGCTCGATGCGGAAACCGCGGATCTTGACCTGGCTGTCGATGCGCCCCAGGTGTTCCAGCGCGCCGTCCGGGCGCAACCGGCCGAGGTCGCCGCTGCGGTACATCCGGCCACCGGTGAACGGGTCGGGCAGGAACCGCTGTGCGGTCAGGTCGTCCCGGTTCAGGTAGCGGGAGGCGACGCCCGCGCCGCCGACGTGGATCTCGCCCGCCACCCCGGGCGGCACGAGCCGCCCGGCCGGGTCGAGCACGTAGAGGTGCCAGCCGGGCAGCGCCGGGCCGACCGACCTGGTGGCGGCCTCGGCCAGGTCGCGGGTGACCGTCTGGTGCGTGACGTGCACGGTGGTCTCGGTGATGCCGAACATGTTCACCAGCCGGCAGCGGGGGTGCCGGTCGAACCACGGCAGCAGCATCCGGGCGTCCAGCGGCTCGCCGCCGAACACCACCAGCCGCACCGCCAGGTCGGCTGACGCGCCCGCGTCCACGTCGAGCAGCTGCGCGAACGCCGACGGGGTCTGGCTGAGCACGGTGACGCGTTCGGCGGCCAGCAGCTCGTGGAACCGGTCCGGCTCGCGGGAGACGAAGTAGGGCACCACGACCAGCCGTCCGCCGGTGAGCAGGCAGACCCAAATCTCCCACACCGAGAAGTCGAACGCGCTGGAGTGGAACAACGTCCACACGTCGTCGTGGCCCAGGCCGTACTCGTCGCGGGTCGCGTCGACCAGGCTGATCACGTTGCGGTGCGGGACGACGACACCCTTGGGCCGTCCCGTGGACCCGGACGTGTAGATGATGTACGCCGGGTCGTCCGGGCCCGCACCGCTCGCCGCCGAACCGCCGTCCAGTTCGTCCGGCGTGACCGCGGTGATCCCGCCGCCGCGCGGGAACTCCGGCAGCCTGGTCACGACCACGCGCAGTCCCGCGTCGTCCGCCGTGTACGCGAGCCGTTCGGCCGGGTACGCCGGATCGGTCGGCACGTACACCGCGCCCGCCTTGAGCACGCCGAGCAGCGTCACCACCAGCTCGGCCGACCGCTCCACGCACACGCCGACGTGGTCGCCGGCGCGCACGCCCAGCGCCCGCAGCCCGCCCGCGACCCGGTCGGCCCGCTCGTCCAGCTCCCGGTAGGTGAGCCGGACTTCGTTGTCGCACAACGCGATGGCGTCCGGCCGTTCCGCCGCCACCTGCGCGAACGCTTCGTGGATCGTGGTGGGCGTGGTGACCAGCTCGACGCCGGGACGGCCCAGTTCCGCGATCCGGGCCCGTTCGGCGTCGTCCAGCAGCACGCCGGTGCGGTGCACGGACATCAGGTGCCGGGTGAACTGCTCGACGATCTCGGGCGCGAAGTGCTCCCGCCGGTAGACGGCGCGCAGCTCACCGTCGGCCACCGTGATGGCCAGCGGGAAGCCGTCGCCGAGGCCGACCGAGGTGGTCGGCTCGGCGGTGTGCTCGCCGTCGTAGGCGCGCACGGTGGTGGCGAGCGCCGCCCGCCAACCCCACTCGGCCACGTCGGTGTCGGCGGGCAGCGGCACGGTGAGCGTGCCCGTGCCTCGGCCCCGCCCCAGTCCCCAGTCCGGCGCGTGTGCCACGCTGTTCCCCCCTCAGTGGACGGTCGAGTCGATCAGGTCGATCAGCGCGGGCGCCGAATCGGTCAGGTACATGTGCCCGCCGGGCACCTCGACCAGCTCGAAGTCGCGCCCGGTGACCTTGGCCCAGCCCGCCGCCTCGTCGGCCGACACCAGCGCGTCGTCCGCGCCGCGCACGGCGGTGACGGGCACGGCCAGCGGTTCCTCGGTGGACGGCAGGTAGGTCTCGTGCATCTCCACGTCGGCGCGCAGGGTCGGCAGGATCAGCTCCCGCATCTCCGGGTCGTCGAACGCCTCGTGCGTGTAGCCGGCGATCCGGTTGACCCTGGCCAGGAACTCGTCGTCGTCGGCCAGGCCGGTGGCGGTCAGCTCGCGCCGCACGCCGGGCGCGGGCGAGCCGCTGACGACCAGCCGCAGCAGCTCCACCCCCGGCTCGTCGAGCAGCCGGTGCGCGAACTCGTAGGCCAGCACCGCGCCCAGGCTGTGCCCGAACAGCACCACCCTCGACCGCCCGAGCTCGGCGAGCAGACCGGGCAGCAACCCGGCCACGGCCTCGTGGACGTCGGTGTACGGGTCGAGGTCGATCTGCCGCTCCCGGCCGGGCAGCTGCACGGGCACGACCTCCAGCCGGTCGCCGGCGATCGCCGACCACGGCCGGAAGAACGACGCGCCCGCGCCGCCGAACGGCAGGCACACCAGCTTCGCGCTCACCGCGGCAGCCTGCGGTCGTAGGTGACGGGCAGCTTCGCCAGGCCGCGGCTGGTCGAGTTGTCGAACAGCCACTCCACCTCGTCCGGTTCGACGGCCAGCCGCAGGCCGGGCAGGCGGCGCAGCAGCGTGGTGAACGCGATCCGGCCCTCGACCCGGGACAGCGGCGCGCCGGGGCAGAAGTGGGCGCCGTGGCCGAACGCGAAGTGCTTGATGCCCTGCCGGGTGATGTCGAGCCGGTCGGGGTCGGAGAACACCGCCGGGTCGTGGTTGGCCGAGTTGAGCAGCAGGTGGACGAAGCTCTCCTTGGGGATCGGCACCCCGTTGATCTCCATGTCCTGCGCGGCCAGCCGCAGCGTGCCCCGGTAGACCGGGCCCTCGTAGCGCAGGAACTCCTCGATGGCGTTCTCCACCAGCGAAGGGTCGTTGCGCAGCAGTTCCAGCTGGTCGGGGTGCTGGAACAGCGCGTGGGTGCCGTTGCCGATGAGGTTCGCGGTGGTCTTGTGGCCCGCGATGATCAGCAGGATGAGCGTGGACACCAGCTCGTCGTTGGTGAACACGTCCTCGTCGGTGGCGCGGATGAGGCTGGACACCAGGTCCTCGCCGAGGTTGTCGCGCCGCTGCGCCAGCAGGTCCAGCAGGTAGCGCTCGGTGCTCTCGCTGGCCCACTTCAGGCGCGCGTTGGACTCCTCGTCCGCGTAGGGGGCGCCGGTGAGGATGGTGCCCCACTCGTGCAGCTGCGGGCGGTCCTCCAGCGGCACGCCGAGGAACTCGCAGATCACCCGCAGCGGCAGGGCGAGCGCGAAGTCGTTGAACAGGTCGCCCACGCCGTGCTCGGGGAAGGCGTCGATCAGCCCGTCGGTGATCTCCTGGATGCGCGGGCGCATCAGCTCCATCTTGCGCGGCACGAACGCCCGGCTGACCAGCTTGCGCAGCCGGGTGTGCTCCGGTGCGTCGGCGGTCAGCATGTTGCGGATCAGGATGGGGCTGGAGTCCACGAGCAGGTCGCGGAACCACTGGGGTGCGTTGTCCACGCTCTTGGAGACGCGCGGGTCGGTGAACAGCTTCGACACGGTGTCGTAGTCGGCCACGACGTAGGCCTCGGCGCCCGGCGGGTGGTTGATGGGCCGGACCGGGCAGTGCGCGCGCAGCTCGGCGAACGCCGGGTACGGGTTCGCGCCGGGCTCGGTGAAGAACTCGGGCGGCAGCGGTTCGCGGTGGGCGACGGGGCAGCGCGAGGCGGGCGCGGTGCCGGTGGGCGCGGTCTCGATGGGCGCGGTGTCGGTGGGCGCGGTGTCGGTGGGCGCGGTCTCGATGGGCGCGATCTCGGTGGGCGCGGTCTCGGCTGCCGCCGCGTCGACGGGGTGCGCTTCGGTGGTCATTGCGGTGTCCTCCCGGTGGGCTTGGGCGGTCAGTCCTGCTTGGCCAGCTCTTCGGGCGCGGGCAGCGTGCGGATCTGCTTGGTGAGGGTGGGCAGCGCCGCGGCCGTGCCGACGACGGCCATGGTGATGAACACCCAGGTCGGCCCGGCGAGGTCGAAGATCGCGCCGACGGCGAAGATGCCGATGGGCTGGGCGATCATGGAGATGAACATGATCGCGCCGATGACGCGGCCCTGCTTGGAATCCGGCACGAGGGCGCCGATGTAGCCGAAGAACAGCGCGTTCACCACGCCGGCGCGCAGGAAGATGCAGGCGACGATGATGCCCAGCGGCAGCACCGCGGGGATGATCGCGAGCAGGACGGCGGCGACCGGGCCGATCCAGATGGCGTAGGCCATGATCAGCGACGGCTTGACGTACTTGAGCACGACCGGGCCGATGATCGCGCCGGTGAGGCCGCCGGCGCCGGCGATGGCCAGCGTGGTGCCGATGACCGCCTCGGAGGCGTTGCGGCCCTCGGCGGTGGCGATGAGCGCGAGGAACATGCCGGAGTGGTTGAAGGCCATGTTCGACACGCACACCCAGAGGATCAGGATGCGGATGATCGGCTGGCCCGCGATGAACTTGAAGCCCTCCCACGCGCCGCGCTTGCCGGTGTCGGTCGGCGACGGCGGTGCCTGCATCGGCTTCTTGATGAACAGCAGGATCACCGCGGAGGCGAGGAAGGCGATGGCGGCGGCGAGGAACGGCAGCGCGCGGGCGATGCCGTAGAGCGCGCCGCCGATCGGCGGACCGGCGACCGTCGCGCCGAAGAACCGGATCTGGTTCTGCCCTTGGGCCTGGGTGAGCTGGGACGGCGGCACGAGCTGCTTGATCGCCGCCAGGCCGGCCGGGTTGGACACACCGAGGCACGCCGAGGAGACGATGACGATCGCGAAGATGATCGCCATGTTGGTCGTGCCGGTGAGCACCAGGAAGCTGAACAGGGCCAGCAGCACCATGCGGATGCCGTCGGTGAGGAGCATGATCTTGCGCCGGTCGAAGCGGTCGGTGAGCGAGCCGCCGGGCAGCGAGGCCACCCCCGCCACGATGAGGGCGACCGAGCCGACCGCGCCCGCGTACGTCGCCGAACCCGTGGTCGCCAGGATCAGCAGCGGGTAGGCGATCTCCGCCGACTCCTTGGCCACCGCGGCCAGGAACTGGCTGATCCACAGCGCCTGGAAGTCCTTGTTGCGGAACAGCGGTTTCTCGGGCGGCGGCGTGGCCTGGACCTCGGTGGTCACGGCGGGTTCTGCTGACATCACTGCACCCTCTCGGCTTCGATCATGATTTCGCGCAGGTCCTCGGCGAGGTCGCGGACGTGCGGTCGGCCCAGCACCGACCAGTGGTCGCCGCCCACCGGCCGCACCCGGACGCCACCGCGGTACAGCGGGGCGAGCCGCTTCTCCAGGCGCCGCGCGGCGCGGTCGGACGTGCCGGTGCGGAACACGACGGCCCGCGCCGCGACCGGTCCGGGCACGTAGGTCGCCAGGGCCGCGGCCTTGGTCCGCAGCAGTCGGCGCAGCGCCGGGTTGCGGCGCACCTGCGCGCCCACCGGCCCCAGGCCCAGCGCGGCGTCGAGCTCGGTGCGGATCCGGCTGTAGACGAACCCCGGGTCCACGCCGATCGGCACGCCACGCCTGCCCTGCACGTACGCGTCGAGCGCGACCACGGCGTCCACGGTCTCGCCGTCGTGTTCGAGCTGCCGCGCCACCTCGTGCGCCAGCACCGCGCCGAACGACCAGCCGCCCAGCGCGTACGGGCCGTGCGGCAGCACCCGCCGCAGCGCCTCCACGTGGTGCGCGGCCTGCCGGGCGATGCCGCCGCGCAGCGGGCCGCGCGGCTCCAGGCAGTACAGGGCGTGGTCGCCGAGCTCCTCGGTCAGGGTGCGGTAGGCGAGCGCGCCGCCCGCCGCGTCGGCGATCAGGACGAAGGGCCGCCCGGTGCCCCCGTGCAGCACGACGGCGTCCACCGCGCGCGGGACGGCGCTGTCGGCCCGCTCGGCCAAGGCCGCCAGCGCCCCGAACCTCGGGTCGCGGGTGAACTCGGTGACCGTGATGTCCAGCCCGGCCTCCTCGCGCAGCCGGGCCGTGAAGTCGACCGCCATCAGCGATTCGCCGCCGAGGGCGAAGAAATCGTCGTCCGCGGCCACCGAGTCGGTGCCGAGCGTGGCGCGCCACAGGCGTTCGGCGGTGGCCAGGGCGGTGGACCGGACCGGCTGCCCCGCGGGCTTGCGCGTCGGTGTGGCCCCGGGTTTCCCCTGGGGGGCAGCCGGTCCGAGCTGTGCGGACCCCTGCTGGGGGTCGTGCGGTGTGAACGAGTAGGTGGGCAGCGAGACCGGGAACACGTCGTCGCGCAGGTCGTCGAGCGCGACGTCCGCGCCGCGCTCCCACAACGTGCCCAGGGCGCGCAGCAGGCTGCGCTCGGTGTCCTCGGGTCGGCCCAGCAGCGGGATCGTGGTGTGGCCGGTGTCCCAGTCGCGGTGGCGCCGCAGGGCTCCGGTCATCGACGTGCCGGGGCCGAGTTCGAGGAACGTGTCGCAGCCCGAGGCGAGCAGCGTGCCCAGGCCGCGGTCGAGGCGCACCGGCAGGCGCAGCTGGTCGGCCCAGTAGGCGGGCCCGGTGATCTCGTCGGGGTCGGCCCAGTCGCCGGTGGTGTTGGACACCAGCCGCACCCCGGGCCGGGCGCCGGGCACGGTGGTGACGAGCGCCGCCAGCACCTCGGCCGCCGGTGCCATCACGGGGCTGTGCGAGGCGCGGCTCATGTTCAGCACCCGCACGTCCAGCCCGTGCAGCGCGCCGCCGCGCAGCACCTCGTCCACCGCCGGTGCGAGCCCGCCGACGACCACGCTGCCGGGGCCCACGATGCAGATGGTGACGTCGCCGCCGTCGCCGAGCCGCCGCGCGACCTCCTCGGCGGGCGCTTTGACGGCGACCATGCGGCCGGGCTCCAGGGCGGCCATGGCGGTCGCGCGCCGGAACACCAGCTCGGCGGCGTCCGCCGGCCGCCACACCCCGGCGAGCGTGGCCTGGGCGTACTCGCCGATGCTGTTGCCGAGCATCGCCGCGGGGCGCACGCTCCAGTCGGCGACCTGCCTGCCCAGTGCCCAGCCGAGGGCGAACAGGCCCAGCTGCTGGTGGACGGTGTCGGCGAACCACGCGGTGTCGGCGGCGGAGGGGTCCACCACCGGTGTGAGGTCCACGCCGTGCCGCTCGGCGACGACCTCGCGGATCTCGTCGAAGCAGCGGCGGAAGCCGGGCAGCAGCCGGTGGGCGGCCGCGCCCGCGGCGGACTCCAGCGTGCCCTGGCCGGGGAACAGGAACGCGACCTTGTCGAGCCTGCCGGGCGGCGCGGGTTCCCCGGCGGCGGCCAGCAGGTCCCCGGCTTCGGTGGCATCACCGGCGACGAAGGCTTGGCGGTGCCCGTGCGCCCGCCGGTCGGCGAGCGTCCGGGCCACCTCGGGCAGGTCGAGCTTCGGCTCGGACCGCAGCGCTCGCGCGAGGTCGTCGCGCATCCGTCCCAGGGCGTCGGTGGACGCCGCGGACAGCGCCAGCACCCGTGCGCCGTCGCGGGCGACGGGCGCGGTGCGCGGCGGTGCTCCCTGCACGATCACGTGGGCGTTGGTGCCGCCCACGCCGAACGAGCTGACCGACGCGAGCCGGGTGCCGCGGTCGGGCCACGGCTGCGTGGTCGTGACCACCCGGAACGGGGTGGCGTCGAGGTCGAGCAGCGGGTTGGGGCTGCCGTAGTGCAGCGTGGGCACCAGCTCGCCGTGCTTGAGCATCAGCACGGTCTTGATCAGGCCCGCGACGCCCGCCGCCGACCCGGTGTGGCCGAGGTTGGACTTCACCGCGCCCAAGTGGCACCAGCCGGTGGCGTCGGTGGAGTCGCGGAACACGTCGGTCAACGCGGACACCTCGACCGGGTCGCCGAGCTTGGTCGCGGTGCCGTGCGCCTCGACGTAGTCCAGGTCCGCCGGGTCGACGTCGGCGACCTGCTGGGTGTAGCGGATGACGTCGCTCTGGCCGGGGATGGACGGCGCGGTGTAGCCCATCTTCTCCCCGCCGTCGTTGTTGATCGCCGAACCGAGGATCACCGCGTCGACCCGGTCGCCGTCGCGCAGCGCGTCGTCCAGGCGCTTGAGCACCACGACGCCGACGCCCTCGCTGGGCACGGTGCCGTCGGCGTCCGCGTCGAACGGGCGGCAGTGGCCGTCGCGCGACAGGATGCCGCCCGGCTCGTACAGGTAGCCCCACTCGCCCTTGCCGGTGACCGCGACGCCGCCCGCCAGGGCCACGTCGCACTCGCCGCCGCGCAACGCCGTCGCGGCCAGGTGCACGGCCACCAGCGAGGTGGAGCACGCCGACTGCACGGTCACCGCCGGGCCGCGCAGCCCCAGCTTGTAGGCCACCCGGGTGGCCAGGAAGTCCTTCTCGGTGCCGATGTACTGGGCCAGCTCGCTGAGCTGGTCGTCGGCGCGGGCGGCGACCTTGTCCGCGCCCGCGTACACGCCGATCCAGCCCGGGAACCGGGTCGGGTCGATCGCCGCGTCGTCCAGGGCCGCGGTGGCGGCCTGCAGGAACACCCGTTGCTGCGGGTCGATGTTCGCCGCCTCGGCCCGGCTGTAGCCGAAGAAGGACCAGTCGAAGTGATACGGCTCGCGGATCGTGCCCATGGCGGGCACGAAGTTCGGCCGCCGCACGTAGTCCGGGTCCGCGCCGCGCCGGATCAGGTCGTCGGGATCGAAGCGGGAGATGCCCTCGACCCCGCCGCGCAGCAGGGCCCAGAACTCCCGGACGTCGTCGGCGCCGGGCAGCCGGGCGGCCATCCCGATGACGGCGACGGCGGTCATTTCCCGCCCGCCTTCGCCACCAGTTGCCCCAGGCCCGCCGGGGTGGGGGTGCGCAGGAAGTCGCGCAGCCGCAGCGTGACGCCCAACCGGTCCTTGACCAGCTTCACCAGCCGCACCGCGCCCATCGAGTTGCCGCCGACGACGAAGAAGTCGGTGTCGGCGTCGACCGCGGTGGTCGGCTCGCCGCCGATGGCCTCCACGAACAGCGGCACCAGGCCCTCGTCGGCACTCCGGTCGGCCACCACGGGCTTGGGCGCGCGTTGTCCGGCGGGCGCGGCCTGGGCGACCAGGGCACGGCGGTCGACCTTGCCGTTGCCCGTCAACGGGATCCGGTCCACCACGGCCCACAGCACCGGCACCATGTAGACCGGCAGCCGGTCGGCCAGGAAGTCGCGCAGCTCGGCGGTTCCCGTCTGCTGACCGGCTTCGAGCACCACCGCGGCGACCAGGCGCTTGTCGGCGCTGTTGTCGCCGGTCACGGCCACCACGGCGTCGTGCACGGCCGGGTGCGCGACCAGGGCGTCGCTGATCGCGGACAGCTCGACCCGGTAGCCGCGCAGCTTCACCTGGTCGTCGCGGCGGCCCAGGAACCGCAGCCTGCCCCGGGTGTCGATGCGCACCACGTCACCGGTGCGGTAGAGGCGTTCGTCGACCTCGGGCGAGAAGTGCCCGAACGCCCGCGCGGTCTCGGCCTCGTCGTCCAGGTAGCCGACGGCCAGGCCCTCGCCCGCCGCGTACAGCTCGCCGACCGCGCCGGGCGGCACACGCCGACCGCGTTCGTCCAGCACGTACACGCGGGTGCCGGGCAGCGGGGTGCCGATGGGCAGCGGACCGTCGATCCCGTCGGGGTCGCTGACCGAGTACGTCGTGGTGAACGTGGTGTTCTCGGTGGGCCCGTAGCCGTTGGTGATGACCAGGCCGGGGTGGCGGGCGAGCACGCGGGCGGCGTGGTCGTGCGGCACGACGTCACCGCCGGACAGCAGTTGGCGCAGGCCCGCGAACGAGTCCGGCGCGAACTCCTCGACCAGCCGGAACAGGCCCGCGGTCAGCCACGCCACGGTGACTTCCCGTTCGAGCAGGAAGTCGCCGAGCTCGCTGGGCGTGGGCAGGCCGGCCGGGTGCACCTCCAGGGTGGCGCCGGTGAGCAGCGCGCCCCACAGCTCCAGGGTGGACGCGTCGAACGCCAGCGGCGACAGCCGCAGCACCCGCTCCCCCGCGCCCAGCCGGACGAAATCGGCGTCGTGCACCAGCCGCACGACCGCCCGGTGCGGGATGGCGACACCCTTGGGCTGACCCGTGGAGCCGGACGTGAACGCCACGTACGCCAGCCGATCGGGGTCGGCGGGCAGCACGTCGACCTCGCCCCCGGTCCATGACGAGTCCCAAGTGGACACGACCGGGACACCGGGTACCCGGTCCGCCGCGTCGAGTGCGACCAACGCCGCCGTCGGCGCGGCCTTGGCCACGATCTTCCCGGTGTGCGCGGCGGGCAGGCCCAGGTCGACGCCCACGTAGGCGGCACCGGCCCAGACCACGCCCAGCACCGCGACGACCTCGGCGACCGACCGCTCCACCCCCACGAGCACCCGGTCACCCGGCCGCACCCCGGCCTCGCGCAGCAGCCGCGCCTGGCGCGCCGCCGCACCGGCCAGCTGCCGATAGGTCAGCTCCACGTCACCCTCGCGCACCGCCACCGCGTCCGGCGTGCTGCGCGCGACGTCGCGGAACAGCTCGTCCAGGGACGCGAACGGGAAGTCGCGGCGGGTCTCGTTGATCCGGTCCAGCGACGCCCGCCGTTCCGGCGCGACGCAGCGCACCTCCTCCAGCGCGCCGCCGGCGGCCGCCAGTTCCGCCGCCGCGGTCCGGAAGTCGGCCACGAAGCCCTCGACCTCGGCCACCCCCCACACGCTCGTCGCGTACTCCAGGTGCCCCGCCAGTGACGGTTCGGACTGCCGGATCAGCAGCGACAGGTCGAACTGCGAGCCGCCGCCGTGCCCCTCCTCGACCCGGATCTCCAGCCCCGCCGACTCCAGCCGCTGCGGCACCAGCTGGTCGTGCATGCCGAACGTGGCCTGCACCAGCGGGTGGCACCCCAGGCTGCGCTCCACGCCCAGCCGCGCCACCAGTTCCTCGAACGGCAGCGCGCCCGCGTCGATGCTCTGCGCCAACGAGGTGTGCACCGCGCGCAGGTAGTCCGCGACCGGCGCGTCGTCGTCCACGTCGATGCGCACCGGCACGAGGTTGCCCGCCACCGCGACCAGTTCCTCCAGCTCGGAGGTGCCGCGGCCGGTCAGCGGCACGCCGACCAGCAGCTGGCGCGCGCCGGTCCACCGGCTCAGCGTCACCCCGTACGCGCCGAGCAGGAACGCGAACGGCGTGATGCCCAGCTCGCGGGCCCGCCGCACCACCGCGGCGCTGGTGTCCACGCCGAAGTCCACGACCGTGCGGTCGCCGGCGGCGTCCTGCAACGCGGGCCGCTGCCGGTCCGCGGGCAGTTCCAGCACGGTCGGCACGCCGTCGAGCTGCTTGATCCAGAACTCGGCCTGCCGTTCCCACTCACCGCTCACGCGGGCCCGCTCCTGGTGCCGGAACAACGCCCGCGTGGACGGCGCGACCCCGGTGAACGGCGCGGGCAGGCCCAGCGCCAGGGCGTCGTAGTGCGCGAACAGCTCATTGAGCAGCAGGCCGACCGCCCACCCGTCGAGCACCATGTGGTGCGCCATCAGCACGACGGCGTCCTGGCGCGAGCCGGTCACCCGCAGGAACCGGAACGCGGGCGCGGCGGCCAGGTCGAACGGCCGCCTGCCGTGCTCGGCGGCCAGGAACCGCACGTGCTCCTCGAACCCGTCGCCCTCGTGCTCCACCGCCGTGATGTCGGCGGTGTGGCGGTCGAGGACCTCGGTCGCCACGTCGCCGTCCACCTCGCGGTACACGGTGCGCAGGCCCGGGTGGCGGGCGACGGTCGCGGCGACGGCCCGCTCGAACACCTCGCCCTTCAGCCGCCCCTCGGTGCCGGGCAGCACGAAGCAGGTGAACACCAGGTTGTACGGCGAGCCCCCGGTGACCCGCTCGATCAGCCACATGCCGCGCTGCGCGTGGGACAGCGACTCCGCCGGCCCGTCGTCGGACGTGGCGGTCGGGGCGGGCTCGGCGGGCGCGGTGACGACGCCCGCCTCGGCGAGGACCTCGGCCAGCGGCGCGTCACCGAGCAGCGCGGCCACCGGAATCCGCACGCCCAGCCGCTCCTGCACCAGCGCGGCCAGGCGCATGGCGCGTAACGAGTCGCCGCCGAGCCCGATGAAGCTGCGGGTGGCGAACGCCGAAGCGTCGATCTCCGAACCGAGAACAGCGGTCGCGTACTGGTTGAACGTCATCGCCTGCCTGCCCCTCCAACGCAGAGCGGAACTACCGGGTGGTGGTGGTCAGGCCCGTGCCTCGCCGCGACGGGCGCGGGCGGCGTCGAGCAGGCGCTGCCGGCTGCTGCCCGCCGACGAGGACGTGGACTTCGCCGGGCCCGCCAGCAGCTCGGCCTGGGCGCGGATCGTGCCCGCGCGGAACAGGTCCACGGTGCGCAGGGCGTGCCCGGACACCTGGTTGAGCCGTTCGACCAGGATCACCAGGCGCAGCGAGTCGCCGCCCGCCTCGAAGAAGCTGACGTCGTCGGCGACCTCCTCGACGCCGAGCACTTCGCGCCACAGGCCGCGGACGGCGTCCAGGCGGGCGGCGGGGTCGTCGGCGATGCCGTCAACGGCGGTGGTGGGTTCCAACACGGGTTCCTCCGGGAATCGGGCCAGGTCGGCGGCACTGCGGCGCAGGCCTGCGAACAGGTCGACGAGGGTCGTGCCCTCGAACAGGTCGGCCGGGCGGTCCAGGGACAGCTCCAGCCGCTCGGCGCCCGAGCTGTGGTCCAGGCGCACGAACAGGGCCAGGTCGTACTTGCTGTACTGCGGCTTGAGCGGGCGGTAGCGGCCCGGCACGCCCGGTGCCAGCTCGAACCCGTCCGGCACGGCGTTGAGCTGCACCAGCACCGGGGTCAGCGGCGGCCTGCTCACGTCGCGGTTCGGGTCGAGCGCGGCGGCGATCGCGTCCAGCGGCACGTCGGCGGCCACGAACGTCTCCATCGCGGCGAACCGCGCGTCGCGCAGCAACTCCCGCCACGTGGTCGTCTCGTCCAGGCCTATGCGCACGACCAGCGTCGTCATGAACATGCCGACCACGTCCGCGGTCGCCGGGTCGTCGCGGCCCGGCCACACCACCGCGAACAGGAAGTCGCGCTGCTCGCTCATCCGCGCCAGCGTCGCCGCGAGCAGCGCGACACCGGTCATGTAGAGCGTGGCGCCCTCGGTGGTGGCGACGTCCACGAGCTGCTTGGTCAGGTCGGCGTCCAGGTGCGTGGCGCTGTCCGCGCCCAGCAGCGACAACTCCTCCGACGCCGGGTCGCGGTCGTACGGCAGGGCGACGCCCATGGGCGCGCCGCGCAGCCGTTGCACCACGTCGGCGACGCGGTCGGCGAGGTCTTCGGGGTCCGGCGGGGACAGCACGTCCGCCGGGTGCGGGGCGGGCGGCAGCTCGATCTCCTCGCCGCGCAGCTTCCCCCGGTAGATCGCGGCGATCTCGTCCATGAGCAGGCCGCGCGACCAGCCGTCGAAGACGATGTGGTGCACGTTGAGCAAGAGCAGCGTGGTGCGGTCGTCGACCCGGATGACCTCGGCGCGCGTCGGCGCCTCCTCGGCCAGGTCGAACGGCGTGTAGCAGAGCACCTCGACCAGGTCGTCCAGCTCCGCGCCGGTCCAGCCGTCGGCCGCCGCGTCGATGAACCCGGCCTCGGCCGGTTCGGCGTCGGTGCGGTACTCGACCCGGCGCAGCCGCGCCTGCAGGCGGAACCGGGACCGCAGCGCCGGGTGCCGGGCGATGGCCCGTCGCACGGACTCCACCAGCAGCGCGTGGTCCACCGGGCCGGTGAACTCGACCACCGACGGCAGCAGGTAGGTGGGCCGCAGCCGCTCGATCCGGTCGAGGATCCACAGGCCCTGCTGGGTCGGCGTCGCCTCGTGCCAGGTGGTGGTCGGCAGCGGGCTAGACATGCCCGAACCCGCCCCGGACCGGGCGGCCGGACGCGGTCGACGCGAAAGTCGGCGCGCCCCGAAAATGCGCAGCACAAATACCGGAATCGGGCGAAAGCCCCACGATTACCCCTCGAGTCCCCAGACTTGCCAGCCAGTCCCCGCAGTTCTCCTGGCGGCCGTGGCTCAACGTAGGACGGCCGGCACAAGGCGTCAAGCGATCCCGAAAAGTCAGTCGGAACGACTTCGAGAACACGCATGGAGCAAAGCTTTCGAAGGTCATCAAAACGCGACTGCGGACCGTGAATATCGCTGGCCCGTTCGGCTTTAACAGTTACCTCTGAGGCCTCGCTGAGACGGGGTTGACACCCCCGTGACCCCGTGCTTCACTCGAACTCCGTCGGCTGCACGCAGTTCGGCGCTGGGGTCTGGGGACTATCGGGCACATCCTGGGGGATTTCCCGCGAAGGTCGCGACCTGGTTCACGGCATTACTCGTGAACGGATCCGACGGGTGCGTGCGACGCGGCACGCGTAAATCGCTCCACTGGCGGACGAAGCCACCCGCGGCAGGTGGGTGGCGATTTTTGCTGGCCGCATTTCCCGGCACCGCGGACCGAGACCGGCGCGGAATGAACGCGCGCTCGAACGAAAGGAAACGGGCCATGACCACCACGTCCGGATGTCCGGTGCACGTGGGCTCGACCGACCTCGTGGATCCGCACCTGTACAGCGACGGTGACGCCCGCGCTGAGTGGCGCCGACTGCGCGGGCTGGACGGGTTGAGCTGGCTGCAGGTCGACGACGACCGCGGGTTCTGGTCCGTGGTGAAGTTCGACGACACCGACCACGTGCTGCGGAACACCGCACTGTTCACCTCCGAACGCGGCACCATGCTCAGCCTGCTCGGCATGGACGACCCGGCCGGCGGCCAGCAGCTGGCCGTCACCGATCCGCCGCGCCACACGGTGATGCAGAAGAGGCTGAAGAAGGCGTTGGCGGTCAACGCGGTGGACCGGCAGCGCGACATGATCCGCGGCCTCGTGCTCGACCTGCTGCTGCCCCTGGGCGACGGCGGCACCTTCGACTTCGCGCAGGCGATGTTCGCCATGCCGATGTCGGTGACCGGCACGATGATGGGCCTGCCGCAGTCCGACTGGGCGTGGCTGAGCAGGCTCACCACCATCTGCATCGCCGCCGACGACCCGGAGTACCAGGACGCGGGCAGCAAGTCCGCGACCCTGTCCATGGCGCACCACGAGCTGTTCGCCTACTTCCAGGACCTGGTGCGGCACCGGCGCGACAACCTCGGCGACGACCTGCTCAGCGTGCTGATCTCCACCCGGTTCGAGGGCAGGCACATGACGCCGCCGGAGATCGTGTCCAACTGCTACAGCCTGCTGCTCGGCGCGAACGTCACCACGCCGCACGCGCCGAACTACGTGATGGCGGAGTTCGCCGAGACCGACGTGCTGCGCGACTGGGCCGCCGACATGTCCGTCACCACGACGGCGGTGGAGGAGGCACTGCGGTGGGCGTCACCGGTGAACCACATGCTCCGCTACGCCACGCGCGACCTGGTGATCCGGGACACGCCCATCGCCGCCGGTGACGCGGTCGTGGTGTGGCTGGGTTCGGCGAACCGGGACGAGGGCGAGTTCGGGGACTCGGAAACCTTCGACATCCGGCGCAAGCCCAACAAGCACCTGGCGTTCGGCATCGGGCCGCACTACTGCATCGGGCACAGCGTGGCACGGGTGACGTTGAAGATCCTGTTCGAGGAACTGCTGACCCGCTTCGAGGACTTCGCGCCCGCGGGCAAACCGGAACGGCTGATCTCCAACTTCGTGTCCGGCTACAAGCACGTGCCGATCACGGCACGCGCCAAGGCACGCCTGGTCTAGTTCCTCAGACGACGAGGGAGACGCCGGTCGCCGTGACCACCACGGCGACCGCCGCGTCCAGCACCCGCCACGCCTCGGGCTTGGCGAACGCCCCCGACAACCAGCGGGCGCCGAACCCGAGCGCGCTGAACCACAGCACGCTGCCCGCGATCGCACCGGCCGCGAACCACCACCGGTCGCCGCCGAACCCGGTGGACGCCGTGCCCAGCAGCAGCACGGTGTCCAGGTACACGTGCGGGTTCAGCCAGGTCAGCGCCAGGCAGGTGGCGATCACCGCGGCACCCGCCTTCGCCGTCGTGGCCGGCTCCAGCGCCGCCGGCCGCAGCACCCGCCGTGCCGCCAGCACGCCGTACCCGACCAGGAACGCCGCACCGACCCACCGCACCACCGTCAACGCGGCGGGCCACGCGGTGAACGCCGCACCGACACCGCCGACACCGAGCGCGATGAGCAGCGCGTCCGAGCCCGCGCAGATGGCCACGATCGCGGGCACCTGCTGCCGCAGCACGCCCTGGCGCAGCACCAAGGCGTTCTGGGCGCCGATCACGACGATGAGGGACAGTCCGGTGCCGAGCCCGGCGAGCAGCGCGTAGGTCACGGCCTCGACGGTAGGAACGCGACTGGGATAAGGCCAGCTACGTTTTCTTACGTATCATTAGCGCTCGTGATGCTCGATCCGGAGTGCGTGCGCACCCTGCTGGCCGTCGTGGACGAAGGCACCTTCGACGCCGCCGCCAAGGCGCTGCACGTCACACCGTCCGCCGTGAGCCAGCGCATCAAACTGCTCGAACAGCGCACCGGCCGCGTGCTGCTGGTCCGGTCCAAGCCCGCGCGGCTCACCGACTCCGGCGCGGTGATCGCCCGGTACGGGCGGCAGCAGGCGTTGCTCGACCGCGACGCCCGCGAAGCGCTCGGCCTGGTCGAGGACCCCACCCCGATCCCGGTCGCGGTCAACGCCGACTCGCTCGCCACCTGGTTCCGCCGCGTGGTCAAGGAACTGGCCGCCGACGAGGGCCTCGTGCTCAGCGTGCGGCGCGACGACCAGGACCACACCGCCGAACTGCTCCGCCAGGGCCTCGTCGTCGGCGCGGTCACGTCCTCACCCCGTCCGGTGCAGGGCTGCGTCGTCCGTCCACTCGGGAGCATCCGCTACCACGCCGTGGCCACCAAGCGGTTCACCCGGCGCTGGCTCGCCGACGGGCAGCCGCTGCACGACGCCCCGGTGATCGTCTTCGACGAGAAGGACGACCTGCAGGACCGGTTCTGCCGCGAGCTGTCCGGCCGCAACGCCTCCGCGCACCGCCACCACCTGCCCGACGGGCACGTGTTCGAGGACGCCGTGGTCGCGGGCGCGGGATGGGCGCTGCTCACCGAGCACCAGATCGCCGCCCACCGCAGGCTCGTGCACCTGGCCCCCGACCGGCCCGTGGACGTGCTGCTGCACTGGCAGCAGTGGAAGCTCGACTCACCGCCGCTGGCCCGCGTCGCCGACGCCGTCTTCCGCGCCGCGGCGGCCGAGTTGCACTGATACACCCATCACCGATGTACGTGTGAGCGGTTCGCCGGTCGTTCACCGCCCGGCCGCCCGACCATCACCACACAGTGTCCGCACGTCCCTACTGTCTGCGAAGCCCTCATTGCCGTCGTTCGAAGAACGAAGGGTTCCGCATGTCAGGACGCAGAGCTCCGCTGGCGCTGCTCGCCATCGGCGTCGTCACCGCCGCCACCCTCACCGCCATCGCCTCCTCCGAACACGTGCCGACCGCCTCGGCGGCCACCACGACGTTCACCCCCTCCGCCGACACCTACGTCGACAACTCCGCCACCAGCAGGAATTACGGCACGTCCGGCCAACTCGGCGTGGACGGCTCGCCGATCAAGCGGATGTTCCTCAAGTTCACCGTCTCCGGCGTCTCCGGCACGGTCAGCGGCGCCAAGCTGCGACTGCACACCGACGACGTCTCGAACTCCAACAGCCCGACCGGCGGCACGTTCCGCGCCATGACCAACACCACCTGGTCCGAGACCGGCGTGACCTGGAACAACCAGCCCGCCATCGACGGCGCCACGCTCGACACGCTCGGCTCCGTCGCCCGCAACGCCTGGTACGAGGTCGACGTCACCGCGCACGTGCGGGCCAACGGCACGTACAGCTTCGGCGTCACCTCCACCAGCACGGACGGCGCCGACTACGACTCGCGGGAAACCGGCGCCACCGCGCCGCAACTCGTCGTCACCACCGGCACCACCACCACGACCACCACTCCCCCGCCCAGCGGTGACCCCGTCCTGGTCGGCGCCGGTGACATCTCGAACTCCGGCTCCGGCGACTCCGCCACCGCCGCGCTGCTCGACAGCATCCCCGGCACGGTCTTCACCACCGGCGACAACGTCTACAGCAGCGGCACCGCCTCCCAGTTCGCGAGCTACTACGACCCGACCTGGGGCAGGCACAAGGCCCGCACCCGCCCGTCACCCGGCAACCACGACTACGGCACCTCCGGCGCGACCGGCTACTACAACTACTTCGGCGCCCAGGCCGGCCCGTCCGGTCGCGGCTACTACTCCTACGACCTCGGCAACTGGCACATCGTGTCGCTGAACTCCAACATCAGCATGGCGACCGGCTCCGCGCAGGAGCAGTGGCTGCGCGCCGACCTCGCCGCGAGCACCAAGCCGTGCACGGCGGCGTACTGGCACCACCCGCTGTTCACCTCGGGCGCCAACCACTCGCCGTCCACGGCGACGCGCCCGCTGTTCCAGGCGCTGTACGACTACAACGCCGACGTGGTGCTGTTCGGCCACAACCACCACTACGAACGCTTCGCGCCGCAGAACCCCAGCGGCGGCCTGGACACCACCCGCGGCATCCGCACGTTCGTCGCGGGCATGGGCGGCGCCAGCCACTACGGCTTCGGCACCATCCGGCCCAACAGCGAGGTCCGCAACACCACCGCGTACGGCGTGCTGAAGCTGACCCTGCACAGCAACAGCTTCGACTGGCAGTTCGTGCCCGTGGCGGGCCAGACCTTCACCGACAGCGGTACCACCGCCTGTCACTGATCCGCCCGACCGCCGCGCCCGGTCGTCCCCCGGCCGGGCGCGGCACCCACTCGGAGGTGCGCTGTGTACCTGTCCACCATCACCCGCCCCAAGACCGCAGGCTGGAAAGGCCTCAGCGCCAACGTGTTCGCGCTCGGCGCGGTCAGCCTCGTCACCGACGTCTCGTCCGAGATGGTCACCGCCGTCCTGCCGCTCTACCTCGTCGTCGGCCTCCAGCTCAGCCCCGCCGCCTACGGCCTCATCGACGGCGTCTACACCGGTGCCACCACCCTGCTGCGGCTCGTCGGCGGCTACCTCGCCGACCGCACCGACCGGCGCAAGGGCGTGGCCGGGTTCGGCTACGCGCTGTCCGCCGTCGCCAAGATCGGGCTGCTGCTGGCGGGCAACTCCACCGCCGCGCTCGGCGCCGTGATCACGCTCGACCGCGCGGGCAAGGGACTGCGCACCGCGCCGCGCGACGCGCTGATCACGCTGTCCACGCCCGCCGGTGACCTGGGTCGGGCGTTCGGCGTGCACCGGGCGATGGACGGGATGGGCGCGTTCGCCGGGCCGCTGGTCGCGCTGGCCGTCCTGGCGCTGGCCGCCGAGTCGTTCGACGCCGTGTTCATGACCAGCTTCTGCATCGCGGCGCTGGGCGTGGTGATCCTGGTGCTGTTCGTGCGCGACCACCGGTCGCCGGTGGCGTCGGAACCGGTGCGGGTCAAGGCGATCGGCGGTTTGTGGCGGGACGGCGGGGTGCGGCGGGTCGTGCTGGCGGCGTCGCTGCTCGGCCTGGCCACGATCGGCGACGGGTTCGTGTACCTGCTGCTGCAGAAGCGCGAAGGACTGTCGATCGGGTGGTTCCCGCTGCTCGCGGTCGGCACGAGCCTGGTGTACCTGCTGCTGGCCGCGCCGCTGGGCGCGTTGGCCGACCGGGTCGGCAGGCTGCCGGTGATGCTCGGCGGGTACGTGGCGCTGGGTGCGGTGTACCTGCTGCTGTTCGGGCCGTTGGGCGGGTGGGCGCTGGTCGTCGTCGTGGTCGCGCTGTACGGCGTGTTCTACGCGGCCACCGATGGCGTGCTGATGGCGTTGGCCGGGCCGTTGCTGCCGGAGCGGCTGCGCACGACCGGGATCGCGTTGATCCAAAGTGGACAGGCTCTGGCGTACCTGGGCTCGTCGGTGCTGTTCGGCCTGGCCTGGCAGTTCTGGGGGCCGGAGGCCGCCACCCGGTTGGCCGCCGGTGGCGTCGCGCTCACGTTGGCCGCCACCGTCGTGCTCCTGGGGCGTCGCTCATGACCACTCGACTGCGTTTGCTGATCACCGTGCTCGTCGCCGTGCTGCTGGCGGGGGTCGCGGTCGGGTATGCCGCGTTGTCCGGGTCACGGCCGGAGGAGGTGGCGTCGACCTCGGTCAGCGGACCGCGGTTGGTGGTGTTGAGCAACGGTCGGCTGTCGACGGTGTCGCGGTCGGACCCGAGCGGGCCGCGTGAGGTGACCGAGCAGCGGTGCGACCGGGTGTACAGCGCGGGCGGGACGACGTCGTGCCTGCGGCCGGTCGGTGCGTTCAAGGCGGGTGAGCTGGCGGTGCTGGACGCCGGGCTGCGGGAGGTGCGGACGCTGCCGCTGACCGGGTTCCCGAACCGCACGCGGGTGTCGGCGAGCGGGCGGATGGTGGCGTGGACGTTGTTCGTGGACGGGCACTCGTACGCGGCCAACGGCTTCTCCACCAGCACGGGGATCCTGGACACGCGGTCCGGTGCGGTGGTCACCTCGCTGGAGGAGTTCACGTCCACAGTGGATGGCTTGGAGGTGACCGCCGTCGACCGCAACTTCTGGGGCGTCACCTTCACCGCCGACGACAACCGCTTCTACGCCACCATGTCCACTGGCGGCCACCGCTACCTGATGGAGGGCGACTTCGCGGCCCGGACGCTGCGGTCCGTGGTGGACAACGTGGAGTGCCCCTCACTGTCACCCGATGGCACGCGGATCGCCTACAAAGCGGCGGTGAACGGCGATCCCCAGCAAGGGTGGCGACTGTCCACGATGGACCTTGAGACGTTGGCGATCACACCGCTCGCCGAAACCCGGAGCATCGACGACCAGCCGACCTGGGTGGACGACCGGACCATCGCCTACGGGATCCAGCGCGACGACGGCATCAACGACGTCTGGGCTGTGCCCGCGGACGGTTCGGGCGCCGCTGCCGTCCTGGTCCCGGAGGCCGCCTCACCGGCGCCGGTCGAGTGATGGGATTCTGTCTACACTGAAATCATCGAGGCTACTGCATGCAAAAACCTGATCAGCCCACACCGTCGGCGAGGTGGACGTGGCCGAGCCCGGGACCGAACCCGGCCACGTGGGCGGCCGGGCCAACGGAACCTGGGTTCAGCTGTGGACGTGCAACGACACGGGCATCCAGCGGTGGCGCCTGCCGCGAGGTGACTGCGATGTGGTGTGCCGGACCACCACCGGTCGTACATGCACAGTGCCACTTCGGCGGCGAAGGAGGCTCGGTCGAAGCCTGCCAGCCAACTGTGGCGCTGATGCGGCAACGCAGAGCTGAGGGCGTTCTCCGCGGCGTCGAGTGCGAGCCGCGCCTCGCGTTCCTTTCCCTGCCGCGCGAGCGCACGGCCGTGCATGGTGTGCAGCCGTGCCCGCAGGTGAGCCGCATCCGCTCGATGGCCGGTCAGCCGTGATATCCCACTGAGCGCAAGGCGTTCCGCGCTGATCGCGTCATCCATCTGCACGGCCAGGTGGGACAGCGAGGAGAGAACATTGGCAGCGAGTTGGACGTTCTGCGCGGTCATGGCCAGGTGATAGGCCTGTGTCAGGTGCAGCCTGGCCATAGAGGAGGCCTCCACCGACTTTGCGATCGGCCACCTTGAACGCTTCCGCGATCGTGTGGAAACCGATCACCATACGCATCGCGACAGCCGGCGTGGGCGGGTCTCCAGGCGGTCGTTGCCGATCTTGGCCGGCCGGCTCGCCAACCGCCGGGTTCATACCCGATCCGTGAAGTCGCGTCCCGGCATCCAGCATGTCAGTGCGCAGCAACTCGTCCAGCTCGGCCATGCCGACCTTGAGCAGCCGGGCGAGCTTCGGACGCTGATACGGCAGCGGCTCCCGCGCACCCGCCTCCCAACGCACGACCGTCGAGCGCTCCACGTTCAGCGCCTCGGCGAACGTCTCCTGCGTGTAACCGGCCGCTTTCCTGGCACGGGCGAGGCCGGTGCGCCGTACTGCCATCGGGCGACCTCCCGGCATGTATGACCTCGTCCGCAGGTTCAATAATCGCTGGTCGAGCCTACCGCTGCGCCGTGCGTGCCCCATTCGGGCGACGTCTGAGGCCTCATGCCGGCTCTGTGCGTCGCCCCACCCGGACCCCATCCTTGCCCCCACCCGAAGTCCTCCGACCGAAAGGCAAGGAAGTGGCGAGCAACTTGCCGCAGGCCGATTCACGCACGACCTTGCAGGCCGCTCTGGGCTACGCCGACCTGGGCTGGCCCGTCCTCCCGGGAGCCGTGTGGCACGACGGACGCTTCGCCGATCCGGCGAACGAGAACCCAGTCGCCAATCCGTGCCTACGTCCTCTCGGTGTCGCGACCACCGACGCCCATTTGGTGCGCGAGTGGTGGTCCGCCCCCGGTCTGCACATGCCCAACGTCTTCACCGTGACGGGTTCGGCCCTCGGCGCCTTCATGGTGGCCGAGCCGCTGGTCACGGCTTTGGCGGACGACCCTCGGTTCGGTGCCCGGCCGACGCCTGTGCTTGCCTTTCCGAACCTGCCACTGGCCTACTTCCTCGTCCGGCCGCCGATGCCCTCGGTGCTGCTGAGCGATGCGGCACGAGTTGTCGGCACGGGGATGCCCCTGCCCTTGCCGCCGAGCGCCCTCGAGACCATGCCGGTGATCTGGCTCATCACACCGGATGAGGCCGGCGACACCCTGATGCCGGGCGACGCCTTGGCGGACCTCATCCAGGCTCACGAACGGGACGCCGCGTGAACGACCTGACCGCCTCGAACACCGCAGGCCGGCTGTGCGGCCCGGCCGAATTGACCGATCTCGTGGACGAGCTGGTGACGGAAGCCGCACCCAGGATGTTCGCCCTCGTGGAGGAGTACGGCGCCGCGGAAAGCGCGCGCGTGGCCGGCTATGGGTTGGCTTACGCCGCACGTGCCGAGGTCAACTCGGTGGAAGGCGACTTCCACCTGAACTCCACGAGCGTCGAACGCCTTCGGACGGTGTTCGAGATCAGTTCCCGGTCGGCAGGGGTGCGGCGGGTGCACGTGGTGTGGTTGGACCGAGCGGGGCGGGGTTTGTGGGACGTCGGCTCGGCCCGGAAGTAAATTGGCCGGTCGCCACGGCTCTCCCGACACGTGGCGACCGGCCGTTGACACCGCCAGGCGGTTACTTGACACCGCCTGCGGTCAAGCCTGCGATGATCCTGCGCTGGAACAGCAGCACCACCACGACCAGCGGCACGGTCACGATCACGCCGGCGGCCATCTGGGTGCCGAACGGCTGGTCGAAACCGTACGCCCCGGTGAACCGGGAGATCGCGACGGTGGCGGTCTGCATGGTGCTGTCGTTGACCATCGACAGGGCGATGATGAACTCGTTCCACGCCGCGATGAACGTGATGATCGCGGTGGTGAAGATGCCCGGTGCGGCCAGGGGCAGGATCACCTTGCGGAACGCCTGGCCGCGCGTGCAGCCGTCGATCATCGCCGCCTGCTCCAGCTCCTCCGGCATCTGCCGGAAGAACGCGGTCAGGTTCCACACCGCCAGCGGCAGCGCGAACGACAGGCTCGGCACGATCATCGACTGGTAGGTGTTGATCCAGCCGATGTCGGTGAACAGCGCCAGCAGCGGCACCAGCAGGGAGATGCCGGGGAACATCGAGGTGGCGATGATCAGCGCCGCGACCGCGTTCTTGAACCGGAAGTGCAGCCGGGCCAAGGCGTACGCCGCCGACACACCGATGATCAGCGTGAGGACCGTCGTGGTGCCCGCCACGACCAGGCTGTTGAGCAGCGACCGGCCGAACCCGACACCGGGCGAGAACACCGCGGTCAGGTTGTCCAGCGAGAACGGCGACGGCAGCGCGGTCAGCTCGAACTGGTCGGACGGGCGGCGGAACGCCGACACCGCCATCCAGTAGAACGGCGCCAGGCAGTAGAGCAGGATCAACCCGAGCCCGGCGAACGTCAGCACCTTGCGGGGCAGCGTGGACTTGGCCGGTGTGGCGGTCATTTGCGCGCCCTTTCCCGAGCGGCGCCGATGACGTCCGCGCCCAGCAGCCGCACGAACACCAACGCGGTGACGGCCACGTAGACGAACAGGATCGTCGCGTAAGCGGCAGCGGGTCCGAACCGCAGGCTCGACGCCTCGTCGAAGGCCACCATGGACAACGTCTCCACCGATTCCTTGCGGCTGCCGATGAGCACGAACGGCAGGTCGAACATGCGCAACGCGTCCAGCACCCGGAACAGCACGGCCACCAGCAGGGCGGGCTTGACCAGCGGCAGGGTGATCCGCCAGAACTGCCGCCACGGTGACGCGCCGTCGACGCGGGCCGCCTCGTAGACGTCGTTCGGGATGATCTGCAACCCGGCCAGCACGAGCAGGCCGACGAACGGCGCGGTCTTCCACACGTCGGCGAGGATCACCGCGAACTTCGCCTGCCAGCCCTCGGTGGTCCACAGGATCTGCTGGCCGATCACCGCGTTCGCCACGCCGTCGGCCTGGAAGATCCAGCGCCACAGCAACGCCGAGACCGCGGTGGGCACGGCCCACGGCACCAGGATGCTGGCCCGCACGATGCCGCGCCAGCGGATCGCGTGGTGCATCACCAACGCCATGGCCACACCGATCACGACTTCGAGGGCGACCGTGATGGCGGTGAACAGCGTGGTGTTGCCGAACGCGTTCCAGAACCGGGCGGCGGACTCACCGGCGAAGATCGCGGTGTAGTTGTCGACGCCGACGAAACGCGAGCCCTCCACGACGAAACCGCTCTCGTCGAGGTCGGTCCCCTCCCGGAACACCGACTCGCGCAGCGCCGCCACCAACGGGTACCCGACCACCAGGCCGAGCACGACGAACGTCGGTGACAGCAGCGCCGCGGCGAGTCGCCCCGCGCCCGAGGTCGCACCCCGGGCGCGGCGGGCGACCGCCGTCACTTCAGCAGCTCTTCCAGCTTGGACTGCAGGTCCTTCAGGGCCACGTCGCTGGGCTTCGCACCGGTCAGCGCGGCGTAGGCGGCTTCCTGGATCGCCTGGGTGACGTCGCCGTAGCGGACGGCCTGCGGGCGCGGCTTGGCCGACAGGATCGACTCCTTCAGCGTCGGCAGGTACGGGAACTGCTTGATCAGCTCGGCGTCGTCGTACAGGCTCGCCAGGGTCGGCGCCTGCGAGGTGGCCAGCAGGTTGGAGCGCTGCGAGGACTCGCTGATGAAGAACTTGATGAAGTCCAGCGCGGTGGCCTTGTTCTTGCCGAACGCGGAGATGGCGAAGTTGTGGCCGCCGAGGGTGGAGCTGCCGGGACCGTTCAGGCCGGGCAGGGGCGCGACGTCGAACTTGCCCGCGACCTGCGAGGAGCCGTCGGTCTTGCCCGCCAGGTTCCACTGGTAGGGCCACTGGCGGTGGAACAGCAGCTCGCCGGCCTGGAACGCGCGGCGACCCTCCTCTTCCTTGTAGGTGATGGCCTTCTGCGGGATGATGCCCTGCTGGAACCCGGTGACCAGGGTGTCCAGCCCGGCCTTCGCCTCGGGCGAGTCGACCACCGGCTTGCCGGTGGAGTCGACCACCTCGCCGCCCGCGGAGTGCACGGCCTCGTCGAAGTTGACCGTCAGGCCCTCGTACTTCTCGAACTGACCGGCGTAGCAGCCGATGGCGGGCTGGGCCGCCTTGACCGCCTGGCAGGCGGCGGTGAGATCGGCCCACGTCTTCGGCGGCTGCAGGCCGGCCGCGTCGAGCAGGTCCTTGCGGTAGTACAGCAGGCCGCCGTCGGAGTAGACGGGCGCGGCGTAGAGCTTGTCGCGGTACTTCGCGGTGTCCACCGCCGGCTTCAGGAACTTGCCCGCGTCGACCGTGTCGGCGGGCAGTTCGACCACCCACCGGTTGGCCGCGAACTCGGCCGTCCAGACGACGTCGAGGTTGAGGATCGTGTACGCGTCGGACTTGACCTGCGCGTTCTGCACCATCTGCTGGCGCTGGGCGTCGGCGGACTCGGGCAGTTCGATGATCCGGACCTGCTCGTTCGGGTGCGAGGCGTTCCACTCGTCCACGAGCTTCTGCATGTTGCCGGACGTGTCCTTGCCGGTGGCGAAGGTGACCTCGCCCCGACCTTCGAGCGCACCGCCGGGCTGCTCGCCGCCTCCGTCCCCTCCGCTGCCGCACGAAGCGAGGAGGACCGCCACACCCAGCGCCGCGGTTGCCCGCGACACCGTTGTCCGAACGCCCATTACCGAGACTCCCATTCGTTCACAACCCTGTTCTGCCGAGCGCTGGCCGGCCGGTCCGCCGCGGCGTGGGCGAACTCCTCGACCGGTCGCCGCGCCGAGGTCGGACCACTGTCCACTGTGGAGTTCGCCGGTCGTGCGCCGGAACGCGCCACCACGACCTCCACCCTCCGCCGGAACCCCCGGCGCCGCGCCGCACCGAGCACACCTACAGCACGAGGCCCGTCCTTGGCGATCAAGACGTGGCGACGGACTTCGGGATCCAGCAAGGCGCCCGACGCGGTGCGACGCGCCTCGACGGCGTCCCGCCCGGAGCGGGACGACCGGTTCGCGCGCAGGTCGGAGGCGGTGCGGAGGCACCCGCGAGGAGGGCTCGGACACCGGTCGACCGCGACTGGACCGCTGTGTCGTGCCACCACCTGCTCCCTCCGCCTTCGCCGGCCGCCGCGGCGCACCCGCGAGCGCACACTTCGACGGTCGTAGGACCGTTTCGAGCGGCGGCAACTGTGTCGCGGGTTACAGCGCAGTGTCAAGGAGACTGGGAGAGGCTTGAGGTTGACGTGACCTGACCGCAACTGACCGAGTGCGGTCGGTGTGCGACCGGATCGGTTCAGATCCCCCGGGTCAGCGCGGCGCGGATGGCCAGCGCGGCACCCGAACGCGCCCACTCGGTGAAGTCGAACGGCTGGACGTCGAGGTCGATCAGCGCCGGGTCGGCTTCGTAGCTGGCCCTGATGCCGTCGGCGACGCGGTCGGGCGAGACCTCGTAGACCGGCAGGCCGTCGCCGGTGAGCAGGACTTTCCGGGGGTCCAGGAAGTTGGCGACGGTGCCGATGAGCACGCCCAGGGCGTAGCCGGCGTTGTCGAAGACCCGCTTGGCCGCCGGGTCGCCCGCTCTGGCGCGGTCCACGGCCTGCTCGTAGGTCGGGTCGCCGTCGAGTTGGCGCAGCATGACGTGGGTCATCAGGTAGCTGGAGGCGCAGCCGCGGTGGCCGTAGCCGCACCGGGGGCCGGTCGGGTCGACCAGGATGTGGGCGATCCGGGGCGGCAGGCCGTGCGCGCCGCGGACGAGTTCGCCGTCCACGACGATGCCGCAGCCGACGCCCGCGCCCACCGTGATCAGGACCATCGAGTCCAGTCCCGCACCGGCGCCGAACCAGTGCTCGGCCGAGGTCAGGGCCTGCACGTCGTTGTCCACGGCGGTCGGGACGCCGGTGGCGGCGACCAGGTCGTCGCGCAGCGTCACGTCCGCCCAGCCCAGGAACTCGGCTTGGGTGACGACGCCGTGGTGCACGATGCCGCCCAGCGTCACGCCGATCGCGGTGACGGCGGGCAGGCCGGTGGCGAGGTCGGCGATCTGGGCGACGACGTCGGCCGGGTCGGTGGAGCGCAGCGAATGGTCGGTGGTCTCCACGACCGTGGCGGTGAGGTCCGTGACGGCGGCGTAGAGGCGGTCGGCGGTCAGCTTCACGCCGAGGAAGTGGTGGGAGTCGCCGCGCACGTGGAGCATCTCCGAGGGCCGGCCGGTGGACGAGCGCAGTTGCGTCTCACCCTCGACGAGCAGGCCGTGCAGCACGAGCGTGCGGGTCACCCGGGTGAGGGTGGGGCGGGACAGGTGCAGGCGGGCGGCGATCTCGGCCCGCGGCATCGCGCCGTGGATCAGGACCTCGAGCAGCACGTCACGGGCGACTTCGGGCAGGTCCGGCCAGGACGGGGTGGTGCGAGGGTCGGTTCCCGAGGTCACCGATCGAACATACCCGTCCCGGCCGGGGCGCCAGGGCCGTGACCAGTGCTAGCAGATGTTCTGCCTGCTGTTGACCAGCGTGTTGTTGCGGAACGTGGTGTTCGTGCCGCACGGGTTCTCGGTGATGGCCGAGTTGGTGACGGTCAGGTTCTGGATGGTGATGTCCCGGGTGATGGGGAACTCGCTGCGGGCCGCCAGGCGGATCTCACCTCCGCCGCTGACGCTGCCGCTCTGGGCGGCGATGTTCACGTTGTAGCAGTTCTCGATCAGGATCGAGTTGTTGCCGGTGTTGGCGATGTCGATCCGGTCGATCTGCAGGCCGCCGCTCTCCGACACGCAGAAGACGCCACGGCCGCCACCGCGGGCCTTCACCGTGCCGACCCGGATGTTGATCGGGTAGCTGCTGCCGACCCGGCCGTTGCGGTTGGCGGTGCGGAACGCGGCGTAGCCGGTGCCGGTGCCCGCGTTCTCCGCGTCGACGGTGCCCACGGTGGCGTTGATGGTCTGGTTGAGCAGCAGGCCGGACTCGCCGACGCCGCGCGCCACCACCGTGCCGATGGTCAGGCCGTCCACGCCGTAGGTCTCCACCGCGTGCGAGCTGGCGCCCTGCACGTAGGCGTAGTCGATGCGGACGTTGCGGGTCCACTGGCTGGTGTCGCCGCGGTTGTCGATGCGCACGCCCAGGCCCCTCGACAGGCGCATGTTCACGTTGCCGATCACCACGTTGGTGACGTTGCGCATGAAGATGCCGTACAGCGGGGTGCCGGTGAGGGTAAGGTTCTGGACCTCGATGTCGCGGACGCCGCGCGCGTAGACCGGGGCGTAGTCGCCCGAGCCGGTGCCGGTCACGTTGATGGTGCCGCACACGTCGATCGTGGTGTAGCTGCGCATCGAGTACCGCTCGCCCGCGGGGATGGAGCCGGACGCGCGGACGACGATCCGCTCCTTGTAGGTGCGGTTCGCGGTGAGGCTGTCGTTGGCCGCCTGCATCGCGGCGCGCAGGCTGCTGCCGGAGTAGACCGTCCTGCTGCCCCGGCGGGCCGTGAAGCTGCTGCCGGAGCCGGTCACCTCGGCGTGGTACGTGCCGTCGCCGCAGGCGGCCTGGGCCTCCGGCGCGGTGGTGACCTGGAGTAGCGCCGCTGTCAACGCTGACACGGCGAGGAGTGCTTTCATGTGGTGATCTCCTAGGGCTTGGTAAGCGCTTTCCTGAGTGGCGGCGGAGATCGTGCTGGGCATCGCGGGTAGGGAAGTGGCCGGTGGTGGCCCGCCGGGGGACGTGGCGGGCCACCGCCCGAGTTGGCACTGGGAGCGTTCCCAGGTCTGTCAGGTAGTGAAGCTGAAGTGACGGGGAGACGTCAAGGGCCTGCCGCACAGGTGTGAGGCAGGCCCTTGATCGGTACAGTGCATCAGGCACGGCCCCGGCGCTTGGTCCACACGTCGTAGGCGACGGCGGCCAGCAGGACCAGGCCCTTGACCAGCATCACCCGTTCGCTCGGCGCGCCGATCAACGACATGCCGTTGTTGATCACACCCATGATCAGGCCGCCGGTGATCGCGCCGACCACCCGGCCGACGCCGCCCTGCACGGCCGCGCCGCCGATGAACGCCGCCGCGATCGCGTCCAGCTCGAACGCGTTGCCCGCGGTCGGACCGGCCTGGTTGAGGCGACCGGCGAAGATCACGCCGGCCAGGGCCGAGAGCACGCCCATGTTCACGAACACCCAGAACGTGACCTGCTTGACCTTCACGCCCGACAGCGTGGCGGCTTGGAGGTTGCCGCCGATGGCGTAGATGTGCCGGCCGAACACCGACTTGTTCGCCATCACCGAGTAGCCCAGCGCCAGCACCGCGAGCAGCACCAGCACCCACGGCAGGTTGCGGAACCGGGCCAGCTGCACGACCACGGCCAGCACCACGGCCGCCGCCAGCGCGATCTTCGCCACGAAGATCGGGAACGGGTCGACGACCTGCCCGTAGCTCAGCCGCGCCTTGCGGTTGCGCCACTGGTTGAACGCGAACCCGGCCACCACCGCGACGCCGACCAGCAGGCTGAGCAGGTCCGCGCCGCCCAGCGGGCCGAGGCCGACGTTGCCCAGGTAGCCCTCGGTGAAGCCGTTGGCCAGGGTGCGGATCTGATCCGGGAACGGCCCGATGCCCTGGTTGCCCAGCACGGTCAACGTGAGCGCGCGGAACACGAGCATGCCCGCCAGCGTCACGATGAACGCCGGGATGCCGAAGAACGCCACCCAGTAGCCCTGCGCCGCGCCGATCACCGCCCCCGCGAGCACCGTGATCAGCACCGCCAGCGGCCACGGCAGTCCCATCTGGACGGTCAGCACCGCGCAGATCGCGCCGGTCAGCGCGACCACCGAGCCGACCGACAGGTCGATGTGCCCGCCGATGATCACCAGGATCATGCCGATGGCCAGGATCAGCACGTACGAGTTCTGCACGATGATGTTGGAGATGTTCTGCGGTGTCAGCAGAGCACCGTCCGTCAGCACCGTGAAGAGCACCACGATCAGCCCGAACGCGATGTAGATGCCGGACTGCCGCAGGTTGATGGTGAACCTGCGCTGCGGCTGCCCGGCCTGGTGCGCCTCCGGCGTGGCCGCGATCTTGGTGGTCATGAGGTCTGTCCCTGGGTCATGTGGAGCATCAGGCGTTCCTGGGTGGCGTCCGCGCGGTCGAGCTCACCGGTGATGCGGCCCTCGGACAGCGCGTACACCCGGTCGCACAGGCCGAGCAGCTCCGGCAGCTCGGAGGAGATGACCAGCACCGCGCGGCCCTGGTCGGCCAGGTCGTTGATGATCGAGTAGATCTCGTACTTCGCGCCGACGTCGATACCGCGGGTCGGCTCGTCGAGGATGAGCACGTCCGGGTCGGTGAACATCCACTTCGCCAGCACGACCTTCTGCTGGTTGCCGCCCGAGAGCGACGAGGTGGGCGTGGCGACGCTGGGCGTCTTGATGTTCATCGAACGCCGGTATTTCTCGGCGACCGCGTGCTCCTCGTTCTCGTTCACCCAGCCGCGCGGCGCGAGCTTGCCCAGACCGGCCGCGGACACGTTGAGCTTCACGTCCTGGATGAGGTTCAGCCCGTACCGCTTGCGGTCCTCGCTGACGTAGGCCAGGCCGTGCTCGATGGCCTTGCGGACGGTGCGCGTGTCGATCTCGCGGCCGTCCTTGACCACCCGGCCGGAGATGCCGACGCCGTAGGACCGCCCGAACACGCTCATCGCGAGTTCGGTGCGGCCCGCGCCCATGAGACCGGCGAGACCGACGATCTCGCCGCGCCGCAGCACGAGGGTGGCGCGGTCGACCACCACCCGGTCGGGCTGGGACGGGCTGTGCACGGTCCAGTCCTCGATCCGCAGCACCTCGTCGCCGATCTTGGGCGTGCGCGGCGGGAAGCGGTGCTCCAGGTCGCGGCCGACCATGCCGGAGATGATCCGGTCCTCGCTCACGCCCCGCGCGGGCAGCGTCTCGATGGTGCGGCCGTCGCGCAGGATCGTGATGCTGTCGGCGATCCGGGTCACCTCGTTGAGCTTGTGCGAGATGATCACCGAGGTGATGCCCTCGGCGCGCAGCCCGTCGAGCAGGTCGAGCAGGTGCGCGGAGTCGTCGTCGTTCAACGCCGCGGTCGGCTCGTCCAGGATCAGCAGCTTCACGTCCTTGGCCAGCGCCTTGGCGATCTCCACCAGCTGCTGCTTGCCCACGCCCAGGTCGTGGACCGGCGTGGTCGGGTTCTCCCGCAGGCCCACGCGGGCGAGCAGGGCGCCCGCCGCGTGGTTGGTGCGGTTCCAGTCGATGAGCCCGCGCTTGGCCCGCTCGTTGCCGAGGAACAGGTTCTCCGCGATGGACAGCTGGCCGCACAGCGCCAGCTCCTGGTGGATGATCACGATGCCGCGCCGCTCGCTGTCGCGGACGCCGCCGAACGAGCAGGGCTCGCCCTCGAAGACGATCTCGCCCTCGTACGACCCGTGCGGGTGCACGCCGGAGAGCACCTTCATCAGCGTGGACTTGCCCGCGCCGTTCTCACCGCAGATCGCGTGGATCTCACCGCGCCGCACGGCGAGCGTGACGTCGTGCAGCGCGGTGACCCCGGCGAACCGCTTGGTGATGCCGCGCATCACCAGGATTTCGTCGGACATGGTGGGCAAACCTACTTCAGCTGATCCGCGGTGTAGTAGCCGCTGTCCACGAGGACCTTCCGGTAGTTGGTCTTGTCCACGATCACCGACTCCAGCAGGTACGACGGCACGACCTTCTTGCCGTTGTCGTAGTCCTTCTCGTTGTTGACCTGCGGCTTCTGGCCCTTGAGCACGGCGTCGGCCATGGTCACCGTGGTCTTGGCCAGCTCACGGGTGTCCTTGTAGATGGTGGAGTACTGCTCCCCCGCGATGATCGACTTCACCGACGCGACCTCGGCGTCCTGGCCGGTGACGATCGGGTACGGGTTGCCGCTGGTGCCGTAGCCGCTGCTCTTGAGCGCGGACAGGATGCCGATCGACAGACCGTCGTACGGCGACAGCACGCCGTGGACCTGGGCACCGCCGTAGGTCGAGGTCAGCAGGTCCTCCATGCGCTTCTGGGCCGTGGCCGGGTCCCAGCGCAGGATGGCGACCGTCTTGAAGTCGGTCTGGCCGCTCTTGACCACCAGCGTGCCCTTGTCGATGTGCGGCTGGAGCACCGACATCGCGCCGTTGAAGAAGAACGTCGCGTTGTTGTCGTCCGGCGAACCGGCGAACAGCTCGATGTTCAGCGGACCGGTCGCGGTGCCGGGGGTGCCGTCGGCGTTGAGCACCTTCAGGCCCGTCAGCAACGACGTCGCCTGCTGCACGCCGACCTTGAAGTTGTCGAAGGTGGCGTAGTAGTCGACGCTGTCGGTGTTGCGCAGCAACCGGTCGTAGGCGATGACCGGGATGTTGGCGTCCTGCGCCTGCTGCAGCTGCGACGTGATCGCGGTGCCGTCGATCGAGGCCACGATGAGCAGCTTCGCGCCCTTGGTGATCTGGTTCTCGATCTGGTTGGCCTGCGTCGGGATGTCGTTCTCGGCGTACTGGAGGTCGACCTGGTAGCCCTTCTCCTCCAACGCCTTCTTGATGTTGTCGCCGTCGTGGATCCAGCGCTCGGACGACCGGGTCGGCATGGTGACGCCGACCAGCGCGCCCTCCGTGGACCCGGTCTGCTGGTCGACGGTCTTCTCCGCCGACCCGCAGGCGGCGAGCGCCATCATCAGGCCGGCCGCGGTGACGGCGGCGATCCGCGGAAACCTCATTGTTTCTCTCTCTCCCTTTGGCGGTGTGGCTAGCGCAGACCCTGCGCGAGTCGGAAGTACGCCTGGTTCCAGCGCAGGCGGTCGCTGAACGAGGCGGTGGTCGTGTCCTGGTCGATGACCACCAGCTCGGTGTTCACCATGGTCGCGAAGTCGCGCAGCGTATCCGAGCCCACGGCCTGCGTCATCACGGTGTGGTGCGGGCCTCCCGCGGTCAGCCACGACTCGGCCGACGTGGACAGCGACGGCGCGGGCTTCCACACCGCGCGCGCGACCGGCAGGTTCGGCAGCGGCTCGTCCGGCGGCACGACCTCGACCTCGTTGGCCACCAAGCGGAACCGCTCCCCCAGGTCGGCCAGGCCGACGACCACGGCGGGACCCGCCGCCGCGTCGAACACCAGCCGCACCGGGTCCTCCCGGCCGCCGATGCCCAGCGGGTGGACCTCGCACGAGGGCCGGTCGGCCGCGATGGTCGGGCAGACCTCCAGCATGTGCGCGCCCAGGATCTTCGGCTCGCCCGGCCCGAAGTGGTAGGTGTAGTCCTCCATGAACGACGTGCCGCGGCCCGTGCCCGCGCCCATCGCCTTCACCGCGGCCAGCAGGGCGGAGGTTTTCCAGTCGCCCTCGCCGCCGAAGCCGTAGCCGTCGGCCATCAGCCGCTGCACGGCCAGGCCCGGCAGCTGCCGCAGCCCGCCCAGGTCCTCGAAGTTCGTGGTGAACGCGCCGAAGCCGCCGTCGGTGAGGAACCTCCGCAGCCCGGCCTCGATGCGGGCGCCGTAGCGCAGCGACTCGTGCCGCTCGGCGCCCTTGTGCAGCTCGGGCGCGAGCCGGTACACGTCGGCGTACTCGGCGACCAGGACGTCGATCTCCTCCTCGTCGACCGCGTCCACCAGCGCGACCAGGTCGTTCACGCCGTAGGTGTTCACCGAGACGCCGAAGCGCAGCTCGGCCTCCACCTTGTCGCCCTCGGTCACCGCGACGCCGCGCATGTTGTCGCCGAACCGGGCCAGCTTCATCCCGTTGAGGTGGCTGTAGCCGGTCGCGGCACGCACCCAGCCGTCGATCCGGTCGGCCAGCTGCGGGTCGCTCGCGTGGCCGGCCACGGTCTTGCGCGGCACGCCGATCCTGGTCTGGATGAACCCGAACTCGCGGTCGCCGTGCGCCGCCTGGTTGAGGTTCATGAAGTCCATGTCGATCGTCGACCACGGCAGGGCTTCGTTGAGCTGCGTGTGCAGGTGCAGCAGCGGCTTGCGCAACGCGTCCAGCCCGGTGATCCACATCTTGGCGGGCGAGAACGTGTGCATCCACGCGATCACGCCGACGCACGACGGGTCGGTGTTCGCCGCGAGCATCACGTCGCGGATGGCGGCGGTGTCGGTCAGCACCGGCTGCCACACCACCTCCGCCGAGATCCGGCCCGACTCGGTGAGCATCCGCTGGATCTGCTGCGACTGCTGGGCGACCTGTTCGAGCGTTTCCGGGCCGTAGAGGTGCTGGCTCCCGGTCAGGAACCAGACCTGCGGCTTCCCAGCAGGCGACATGCGGGTCTCCCCTCGTGGGCTCATTGCCCGTAGACGTTCTGGTAACGGGCGTACAGGCTGTCGACGTGGTGCTGCTCGATCGGCTTCGGCGTGCCGAGCTGGTGTGCGAAGTGGACGGTGCGGGCCACGTCCTCCAGCATCACCGCGGCCTTCACCGCCGCCCGCGCGTCCTTGCCGATCGTGAACGGGCCGTGGTTGCGCATCAGCACGGCCGGGGACCGGCTCTCGCGCAACGTCTCCACGATGCCCTGGCCGATCGAGTCGTCGCCGATGAGCGCGAACGGCCCCACCGGGATCTCGCCGCCGAACTCGTCGGCGATCATGGTGAGCACGCACGGGATCGGCTCGCCGCGCGCGGCCCACGCCGTGGCGTACGGGGAGTGCGTGTGCACCACGCCGTTCACCTCGGGCATGTGCCGGTACACGTACGCGTGTGCGGCGGTGTCGGAGGACGGCGAGTAGTCGCCCTCCACCAGGTTGCCGTGCAGGTCCGTCACGACCATCGCCTCGGGCGTGAGCTGGTCGTACGACACGCCGGACGGCTTGATCACCATCAGGTCCTGGCCGGGCACGCGCGCCGAGACGTTGCCGGCGGTCCAGATCACCAGCTCGTAGCGGGTCAGCTCGCGGTGCAGGTCGGCGACCGTGCGGCGGAGGTCCTGGGCGATGGACACGGTCACTCCCCCTTGGCGGCGCGGCGACGCGCCTTGAGCCGGTGCATGACCTCGTTGGCGCCACGGCCGAAGTAGTCGTGCAGCTCCTGGTACTCCACGAACATCCGCTCGTAGGCCTCGACGTTGTCCGGGATCGGCAGGTACACGCCCCGCTTGACCGAGCCCATCGCCTTGGCGGCGGCGTGGATGTCGTCGTAGGCGCCCGCCGCGACGGCCGCGTGCATCGCCGAGCCGAGCGCGGGGCCCTGCTCGGAGCCGATCACCGACAGCGGCAGGTTCGTCACGTCGGCGTAGATCTGCATCAGCAGCGGGTTGCGCAGCAGGCCGCCCGCGATCACCAGCTCGGTCACCGGGATGCCCGCGTCGGTGTAGGAGTCCACGACCACCCGCGTGCCGTAGGCCGTGGCCTCCAGCAACGCCCGGTAGGTGTCCTCGGCGCGGGTGGCCAGCGTCTGGCCGACGACCACGCCCGACAGCTCGTGGTCGACCAGCACCGAGCGGTTGCCGCTGTGCCAGTCCAACGCGATCAGGCCGTGCTCGCCGATGCGCTGCTGCGCGGCCAGCTCGGTCAGCAGCTCGTGCACCGAGATGCCACGCGCCTTGGCCTGCTCGTGGTACTCCGGCGGCACGTTGTGCTCGACGAACCAGGCGAAGATGTCGCCCACGCCGCTCTGCCCGGACTCGTAGCCCCACAGGCCGGGCACGATCCCGCCGTCCACCACGCCGCACATGCCCGGCACGTCGGCCAGCACGTCGGCGTTCATCACGTGGCACGTGGACGTGCCCATGATCGCGACCATCTGGCCGGGTTCGACGGCGCGGGCCGCGGGCGCGGTGACGTGCGCGTCGACGTTGCCGACCGCGACCGCGATGCCGGGCCGGAGGCCGGTCCACTCGGCGGCCTGCTCGGTGAGCCCGCCCGCCCGGTCGCCGAGCTGGCCCAGCGGGTGGTCGAGCTTCGCGGTGACGAAGTCGGCGAAGTCGGGGTTGAGCGCGGACAGGAAGTCCGCGGACGGGTAACCGTCCTGGTAGATGCCCTTGTAGCCGGCGGTGCACGCGTTGCGCACGTAGGTGCCGGCCAGCTGCCAGACGATCCAGTCGGCGGCCTCGACCCAGTGGTCCATCGCCGCGTAGACCTCGGGGGCCTCTTCGAGCAGCTGCAGGCCCTTGGCGAACTCCCACTCCGAGGAGATCAGGCCGCCGTAGCGGGGCAGCCAGCCCTCACCGCGCTGCGCGGCCAGGTGGTTGATCCGGTCGGCCTGCGGCTGGGCCGCGTGGTGCTTCCACAGCTTCACGTACGCGTGCGGGTTGTCGGCGAACTCGGGCAGCTCGTTGAGCGGCGTGCCGTCGGACTTGACCGGGACCATCGTGCACGCGGTGAAGTCGGTGCCGATGCCGATCACGTCGGCCGGGTCGACCCCGGCGTCGGCGAGGGCCGCGGGCACCGCGTGCTTGAGCACGTCGACGTAGTCCTGCGGCACCTGCAACGCCCAGTCCGGGGGCAACGGGCGCCCGTCGGGCAGGGCCCGGTCCAGCACCCCGTGCCGGTAGTCGTGCACCGCGGTGCCGAGTTCGAGGCCGTCGCGCACCCGCACGACCACCGCGCGGCCGGACAACGTGCCGAAGTCGACACCCACCACCAATGGATCGCTCGCCATGGTGAGCAGTGTTATCGCTAACATTCACGGCGTCAAGACCTGCCCGCAACGTGGTCTTAAGTCGTTAGTGAGCGTGCACAAAACCCCGTGTTCAGCGGGCTGCGCCCACCCTGCGGTCGCCCACCTAGCCTAGGCGTCTTCGGCGCGTGCGCGGGACCGCAGATGCGCGGAGACGGCACGAAATTGTTGCGGGCACGGTCGATGGCCCGGATGCGGCACGCGGCACGGCGCTGTGCCGCGTGCCCGGTGTCAGGCCGAAGGCGGCGCGACGCTGTCCCGCTTCACCAGGGCCGGCGGGACGTTGCGCTGGGGCGCGCCCACGTCGCCGTCGCCGACCTGGGCCAGCAGCAGCTCCAGCGTCTCCTTGGCCACCGCGTGGAAGTCGGGCCTGATGGTCGTCAGCGGCGGGATGAAGTAGGCCGCCTCCGGCACGTCGTCGAAGCCCACGATGCTCACGTCGTGCGGCACGCGGCGGCCCCGTTCGCTCATCGCGCGCAGGATGCCCAGCGCCAGGTGGTCGTTCGCCGCGAAGATCGCGGTGACCTCCGGCATCCGGGCCAGCATCTGGCCCGCCCGGTAGCCCGAGGCCGCGCTCCAGTCCGCGGGCACGACCGGCGGCACCTCCAGGCCCGCCGTCTCCAGCGCCGACCGCCAACCCCTGATGCGGCCGAGGCTGTCGAACCAGTCCGACGGGCCCGAGACGTGCCACACCGTGCGGTGGCCCGCTTCGAGCAGGTGGGTGGTCGCCGCGAACGCGCCCGCCGCCTGGTCGACCGTCACCAGCGGGGTGGAGCGCTCCGGGTCGCCGTCCACCGTGACCAGCGGGATGCCGGCCGAGACGTCGCCGACGGCGTCGTTGGCCGACGCGGTCGGCGCGATGACCACTATCCCGGCGACCCGCTGGTCGCGGTGGCGTTCCACGGCGTCGGAGATGGAGTTGCGGTCCAGCACGTTGACCCGGCCGACGCTCACCGCGAACCCGGCCTCGGCCGCCGCCGCCTCGAACGCGGCCAGCAGCGACGCGGGGCCGTAGAGCGTCGAGTTCTGCGCCACCACCCCGATCAGCTGGGACCGGCCGGTCACCAGCGCACGGGCCGCCTTGTTGGGCCGGTAGCCCAACTCCGCGATGGCCGCGCGCACCCGCAGCCGGGTCTGCTCCCGGACGTTCGGGTGCCCGTTGAGGACCCGCGACACCGTCTGGTGCGAGACCCCGGCGAGCCGGGCGACGTCCGTCATCGCGGGATCGCGCGAGGTCTTGTGCTCCACTACCGCCCCATCTCCCCTGTCGACACTGCAGCCTGCACACTCGATGTTAGCGATAACACGCCCTGATCACCGCCGAGGTGCTCAGTACCCATTGTCCACCAGGGACCGTTCCCACCAGCGCAGGGACGCGGTCCGACCACTCGGAATGTCGCGCGGCGGGCGCCGCCGTCACGGGAACGCCGCCCGGACGCGGTCCAGTTCGGCCTTGGTCACCGGCAGCACGGTGCCGTGCCGCGGTCGGCTGGGCAGTTCGTAGCCGGTGGCGAGGGTCCACTGGCCGGAGGCGAGGTCGGTCGTCTCGAACGGCACGTAACCGCGGCCGCCGAACTCGTCGATGAACAGGTACCAGCGGTCCTCGGTGTTGGACTTGAACACCGTCGGCCCCTCCCCCTGGCGGATGGAGCCCTTGCCGATGCAGTCGGCGACGAAGTCGTACGACGTGTCCCGCAGCTGCGTCGACTTCTCGGCGAGGATGAACTTGCTGCACGGCGTGGTGGACGTGTTGTTCCGCTCGTCCTTGGTGAACCGGTAGTACTCGCCGCCGTGCTCGATCACGGTCGAGTCGATCACCGAGTAGCCCGGGTCGACCCACACCTGCGGCTCGCTGAACGTGCGGAAGTCGCGCGTGGTCGCGTACAGCATCTTGTTGTAGGTGTTGCCGGTGTGGTCCGGGTCGTTGGCGGCGTAGAGCTTCGAGGCCCAGAACACCACGTACGCGCCGATCGACTCGTCGTAGTACGCCTCGGGCGCCCACGTGTTGCCCGCCGTCTCCGGCGAGACGAGCACGTGCCGCTGCTGCCCCCAGTTGACCAGGTCCGTGGACTCCCACACCTCGATGTAGCGGCTGCCCTTGCGCTGCACCAGGTCCCAGTTGCCGTTGCCGTGGATCTTCAGGTCGGTGGCGATGAGGTAGAACTTGTCGCCCTCCGGCGACCGGATGATGAACGGGTCGCGCACGCCCTTGTCGCCCAGGGACGACGTGAGCACCGGGTTGCCCTGGTTCAGCTCGTCCCACTTGAGCGCGTCGTTGCCCCGGCTGGCGGCGAAGTAGACCTGCTCGCCGGTGGCCGACCCCTCGCCGGTGAAGTAGCCGAACAGGTAGCCCTCGTAGTCCTGCTGCTCGGGCCGCGGCGTGACCGTGACCTTGAACTTCTTGCGAGTGGTCTCCTCGCCCGCCCGGATTTGGGCGGTCAGCTGCACCTTCACCGGCTTCTCGCCGAACGCGGGCCGGGTGACCTCGCCGGTGGGCGTGACGACCTCGGGCTTGTTGCTCTTCCAAGTGATCGCGGTGCCGTGCAGGCCCGTGGTGGGCAGGGTGATGTTGCCGCGGATGTCGTCTTCGTCCCAGACGACCAGCGCGGCGTCGGCTTCGGCGACCTTCTCGTCGTCGGTGAGCTGCGGGCGCACGGTGACCTCGAAGTCGCGGGTCTGCCCGAACGCGGTCGCGGTGAGCGTCACGGTCGCGGGCGCGCTGCCGGGTGCGGGACGGGTGACGGCACCCGCGGTGGACACGACCGCCGGGTCGCTGGACCGCCAGGTGATCGCGGAGCCGTACGGGCCGGTGGTCGGCAGGGTCAGGTCCTCCGTCACGGCGGAGGTGTCGCCGAGGTCGATCGCGGCCAGGTCGCGGCGACCCTTCTCGTCGTCGGGGACGAACCCGAGGGCGTGCGCCTCGGCCGCGGTGAGCGCGCGGTCGTAGAGACGGAAGTCGCGGACCGAGCCCTTGAGGTAGCGGTCGCCGCTGTAGACCGAGCGGCCGATGTGGTTGGCGGTCGTCGTGCCGCCGCCGATCATGGCCGGGGTGATCGTCACGCCCGTGCGGCGGGCGACCTCGACGCCGTCCTCGTACAGCACGGCGGTGCCGCCGCCGAGGGTGTAGGTGAGCGTCTTCCAGACGCCCCGCGCGAGGTTGCGGCCGGCGGTGACGGTCTGCTCGGTGGACCAGTTCCCGGTCGCGATGGAGGACCGGTAGGCGTTGCCGGTGGTGAACAGGTAGCCGTTGCCGGCGGTGCCCGAGGAGTTGCCGAGGCCGTAGATGAAGTACGGCGTCGCCTGGTCCGGCGCGAGACGCACCTGGATCGAGACAGTGACGTCGGTCAGTCCGCGCAGGACGTTGTCGGGCAGTTTCAGGTGGCCGTTCACGCCGCCCAACTGGAGCCCTTCAGCACCGCCGGGAGTGGCGTCCCCGATAACGGTTGCGTTGCGACCTCCGCCCGAGGTGTCGGCTGCGACGGCGCCTTCGGTTTCGGTGAGGGGGTAGTGCAGCACGAGGCCGTCGGCGGCCGACGCCGGTGGCGCGCTCAAAGTCGCGGCGGCCACCACCGCGACGAGACCGGCGACAAGGGTGCGTGGGCGATGACGAAGGGTGACCATTGGGCGTCGCTCTCGTCTGGCGCGCGGCGCGGGGCCGCGGCTGAACAGGCATCGGGATGGCGGGTGCGCTGAGTCACAGTCACCAAAGTGAGCGCTAACATATGTCCCTGCTAACAAACGTGTCAAGGATGCGAAGTTGACGTTTCCGAGGGGTTGACGGGCCGATTGTGAGCGTTCACTCTTGTGGCCCAGGTGACCACCGTCACGCGGTTCGCCGCCCCGTCAGTGTCTCGGGTTCCCACGGAGGAAGACCAGTGTTGAAGAAGATCACGACCGCCGCCGCCGCGGTCCTCTTGGCCGCGTTGACCGCGTGCGGTTCCGGTGGATCCGGGGACGCCGGGTCGGGCACCGCCGCTAAGGACGACGGCAAGATCACGATGGGCTTCGCCCAGGTGGGTGCCGAGAGCGGCTGGCGCACCGCCAACACCAAGTCGATCCAGGAGGAGGCCGCCGCCGCCGGGATCGACCTGAAGTTCTCCGACGCGCAGCAGAAGCAGGAGAACCAGATCAAGGCGATCCGGTCCTACATCCAGCAGAAGGTCGACGTCATCGCCTTCAGCCCGGTGGTGGAGACCGGTTGGGACGCCGTGCTGCTGGAGGCCAAGCGCGCGAACATCCCCGTCATCCTGACCGACCGCGCGGTCGACTCGGACGACACGTCGCTGTACAAGACGTTCCTCGGCTCGGACTTCGTGGAAGAGGGCAAGAAGGCCGGCGAGTGGCTGAAGGCCAACGCGGGCGGCGCGAAGAACGTCGTGGAGCTGCAGGGCACGACCGGCGCCGCGCCGGCGATCGACCGCAAGAAGGGCTTCGAGGACGCCATCGCCGGCACCGACCTGAAGATCGTGGCCACGCAGACCGGTGACTTCACGCGGTCGGGCGGCAAGCAGGTCATGGAGGCGTTCCTGAAGTCCGTGCCGCAGATCGACGTGGTCTACGCGCACAACGACGACATGGGCCTGGGCGCGATCGAGGCCATCAAGGCCGCGGGCAAGGTGCCCGGCAAGGACATCAAGATCATCACCGTGGACGCGGTGAAGGACGGCATGACCGCGCTGGCCGCCGGTGAGATCAACTTCATCGTCGAGTGCAACCCGCTGCTCGGCAAGCAGCTGATGGAGCTGGCCAAGAAGGTCGTCGCGGGCGAGGAGGTCCCGCCGCGCGTGGTGACCGAGGAGGGCACCTTCACCACCGAGCAGGCGAAGACCGAGCTGCCGAACCGCAAGTACTGATACCGCCGGTAGTGATCACAGACCGCGGTCCCCGCCACCCTCCGGGTGTGGTGGCGGGGGCCGCACCCAGCGTGTGAGGGGAGTTGTCCGGTGACCGTGCCGGTCGTGGACATGCGGGGCATCTCGGTGGAGTTCCCCGGAGTCAAAGCCCTGCAGGAGGTGGATTTCCGGCTGTTCCCCGGCGAGGTCCACGCGTTGATGGGCGAGAACGGAGCGGGCAAGTCCACGCTCATCAAGGCGCTGACCGGGGTACACCCGCTCGCGGCGGGCGAGGTCCGCTACGCGGGTGAGCCCGTGTCGTTCACCGCTCCCGCGGAGGCGCAGGCCGCCGGGATCAGCACGGTGTACCAAGAGGTCAACCTGTGCACGAACCTGACCGTGGCGGAGAACATCCTGCTCGGCCGCGAGCCGCGCAGGTTCGGCCGCATCGACGGCAAGCGGATGCGCGCGCGGGCCGCGGAGCTGCTCGCCCGGATCGGGTTGCACATCGACCCGGGTTCGGTGCTGGAGAGCCACCCGATCGCCGTGCAGCAGCTGGTCGCGATCGCGCGGGCGGTGGCGGTCGACGCGCGGGTGCTCGTGCTGGACGAGCCGACCTCCAGCCTGGACGCCGACGAGGTCGCGGAGCTGTTCCGGATCGTCCGGGTGCTGCGCGACGAGGGTGTCGCGGTGCTGTTCGTGACGCACTTCCTGGAGCAGGTCTACGAGATCTCCGACCGGATCACGGTGCTGCGCAACGGCCGCCTGGTCGCCGAGCACACGACCGCCGCGCTGAGCCGGATCGACCTCGTGTCGGCGATGCTCGGGCGCGAGATGGGCCTGCTGGAGGAGATCGAACGCCGCTCGGGCGCGCCCGGCCAGGCGTTCCTCGTCGCCGAAGGGGTCGGCCGCAAGGGCTCGGTCGCGCCGTTCGACCTGGAGATTCGGTCCGGCGAGGTGGTCGGGCTGGCCGGGCTGCTCGGCTCGGGCCGCACCGAGGTGGCGCGGTTGCTGTTCGGCGCGGACAAGGCCGACTCGGGCCGGCTCCTGGTCAACGGCAAGCCGCTGCGGCTGACCGGGCCGCGGGCGGCGATCGAGGCCGGTGTCGCGTTCTCGTCGGAGGACCGCAAGGCCGAGGGCATCGTGGCCGACCTGAGCGTGCGGGACAACCTGATCCTGGCCATGCAGGCGGCGCGCGGGTGGGCGCGGCCGGTGCCGCGCAAGCTCGCCGACGAGCTGGTGGCCAAGTACATCGAGCTGCTCGACATCCGGCCCGCCGACCCGGACCGGGCGGTGGGCAACCTGTCGGGCGGCAACCAGCAGAAGGTGCTGCTGGCGCGGTGGCTGGTGACCGAGCCGAAGCTGTTGATCCTGGACGAACCGACCCGCGGCATCGACGTGGGCGCGAAGGCCCAGATCCAGAAGGTCGTCGCCGACCTGGCCGCGGAGGGCATGGCGGTGCTGTTCATCTCCGCCGAACTGGAGGAGGTGGTGCGCGTGTCCGACCGCGTCGTGGTGATGCGCGACCGGCAGAAGGTGGCCGAGTTGGACGGTGACGTGGGCGTGGACGACGTGATGGCGCTCATCGCGGGCGGCGACCACGGTGTCGACCAGGGTGCGGAGAAGGCGGTGGCGTCGTGAAGAACCGACTGCTCTGGCCCGTGCTGGCGCTGGTCGCGCTGCTGGTGCTGAACGTGGTGGTGACGCCGTCGTTCTTCTCCCTGCGGCTGCAGGACGGGCACCTGTACGGCAGCCTGATCGACATCCTGCGCAACGGCGCGCCCACGCTGCTGATCGCGTTGGGCATGACGCTGGTGATCGCGACCCGCGGCATCGACCTGTCGGTCGGCGCGGTGGCGGCCATCGCCGGCGCGGTGACGTGCACGCACATCGCCGCCGGCGGCAACCCGTGGGTGGCGATGGGCCTGGCGCTGGCGCTGTGCGCGCTGCTCGGGCTGTGGAACGGGTTCCTGGTGTCGGTGCTGGGCATCCAGCCGATCATCGCCACGCTGGTGCTGATGACGGCCGGGCGCGGGGTCGCGATGCTGATCACCGAGGGCCAGATCGTCACGGTGGACTCGCCGACCTACCGGCAGGTGGGCGCCGGGTTCCTGGTGCTGCCGATCGCGATCCTGATCAGCCTGGCGGTGCTCGGGCTGGTCGCGCTGGTGACCCGGCGGACCGCGTTGGGGCTGCTGATCGAGTCGGTCGGGGTCAACCCGGCGGCGTCGCGGCTGGCGGGCGTGCGGGCGCGCACGATCATCTGGACGGTGTACGTGTTCGCGGCGCTGTGCGCGGCCGTGGCCGGGTTGATGATCAGCTCGAACGTGAGCGCGGCGGACGCCAACAACGCCGGTCTGTGGATCGAGATGGACGCGATCCTGGCCGTCGTCATCGGCGGCACGTCGCTGGCGGGCGGCCGGTACTCGCTGACCGGCACGCTGCTCGGTGCGTTGATCATCCAGACGTTGACCACGACGGTGTACACGATCGGCATCAAGCCGGAGATCACGCTGGTGTTCAAGGCGGTCGTGGTGATCGCGGTGTGCCTGATGCAGGCACCGGTCGGGGTTCGGGTTCGGGTTCGTGGGAAGCAAGGGGTGCCCGCGTGAAGGAGACAGTGGTGGTCGCGCCCGAGGTCGAGGCGGTGCCCGCGAAGTCGTCGGGGTCCGGGTCGGCCCGGTCGCGTGGCCGGGTGAGCGTGCCCAAGCGGTTCCTGCCGGTGATCGCGACGTTCGTGGTGTTCGTGGCGACGTTCGGCGTCGGCTCGGTGCGGTACGAGGGGTTCGCGTCCGGGCAGGTGATGGCGAACCTGTTCATCGACAACGCCTTCCTGATCGTGCTCGCGGTCGGGATGACGTTCGTGATTTTGACCGGTGGCATCGACCTGTCGGTCGGGTCGGTGGTCGCGTTGTCGACGATGATCGCGGCGGCGGCGCTGCAGGCCGGGTGGCCCGCGTGGCTCGTGGTGATCACGGTGCTGGCGACCGGGTCCGGGCTGGGCCTGGCGATGGGGTGGGTGATCCACCGGTTCGGCGTGCAGCCGTTCATCGTGACCCTGGCGGGCATGTTCCTGGCCCGCGGGCTGTGCTTCGTGATCAGCGTCGAGTCGGTGTCCATCAAGGACCCGACGTTCCGGGACCTGGCCACCGGCTCGATCGAGCTGCCGGGCGGGGTGACCATCACCTACGGCGTGGTCATCGCGCTGGCGGCGGTGCTGGCGGCGGTGTACGTGCTGCACCTGACGCGGTTCGGGCGCACGGTGTACGCCGTGGGCGGCAGCGAGTCGTCGGCGAGGCTGATGGGCCTGGCGACCACGCGGGTGAAGATCGGCGTGTACGTGATCAGCGGGTTCTGCTCGGCGTTGGGCGGGTTGCTGTTCAGCCTCTACATGCTGTCCGGTTACAGCCTGCACGCGGTGGGCATGGAGCTGGACGCGATCGCGGCGGTCGTGGTGGGCGGGAGCCTGCTGTCCGGCGGCGTCGGGTTCGTGATCGGGTCGGTGGTGGGCGTGCTCGTGCTGGGCACGATCCAGACGCTGATCTCGTTCGAGGGCACGCTGTCGTCGTGGTGGACGAAGATCGTGATCGGCGCCCTGCTGCTGGCGTTCATCGCGTTGCAGCGGATCATCGTGCGGCGGACGTAGCGCGCGTCCGAGTCCGAGGGCCCGGCGGGGCGAGCACCCGCCGGGCCCTCGGCGTCTGTCAGGTGGTGTGCCAGCCGGCCGGCAGGTCGGCGGCTTCCCTGGTCCGCGGGTGGTTGTCACCTTGCACGGCGGACATCTCCGCGAGGACCGCGCGCAGTTCCTCGACGGCCTCGTCGGCGTGCCCGGCGCGGTGGAGCAGGACCTGGCGGAGGTCGGGCTCCCGCAACGCGGTGTCGATCGCGTCGGCCAGGTCCGCGCGGTCGCGCAACGCCGCCGCGTCGCTCGGCGGCCGGCCGACCACCACGCGCCCCGACTTCGGCGTGGCGCGGCGGTCCCGGTGGGCGGCACGCCACAGCTCGCGCAGCTCGGCCAACTCCGGCACGCCGCCGCTCGCCAGGGCCACCGCGAGCACCACGTCGAAGTCCCGGGGCACGGACTGGCCGCCGACCCACTCCCCCAGCCGCCGGGCGTTCACCGCCACCCGCCGGCCGGACGGCAGCACGACCACGCTCGCCCGCCGGGCCAACGCCTCGTCGGACACGTCGGGTAACCGTCCCCGCAACCGCGCCAGCGCCCGCGCGAACGCCGCTTTCGGGTCGCTCACCGCCACCTCCGGATGATCACGCAGTCTAGTGCCGCGACCGGCACCCGATCACCGCAACGGCCCGGAACGGGGACCTGGGCACCGCTTCCCACCTGCGTGAACGCGTGCGGGCCGGTGCGGCGCGGCTAGCGTGCGACCGCAGTCGAGCGGAAGGAGCGGACGTGGCGGAACAGAACGGGAACGGTGCGGTGGTGTGGAGGGTGCTGCTGCTCTCGGGGGTGCTGCTGAACGGCATCGGCCTGGTGGCGGGGTCCCGTTGCTGCCGCTGGTCGGCGCACCGCTCGCGATCGTGGGCCTGACCGGCCTGCTCGCCGCCCGGCGCAAGGCGTCCTGACCACGGACGTCGCACGCCACGAAGGCCGTCCCCGAGCGGGGGCGGCCTTCGTCGTGTTCGGCCGGTTGGCGCAACGGTCGGGGCGGTGAGGCGCCGACCGTTGACTTTCCGGAGAGGGCTCTGCAACGCTGCGATCCGGTTACGCAAGAAATCGACAACTGTACGGAACTTTGCGACAAGATCCCGGAATGCCCTAACGAGAAGGGCCAGCACGACGATGTCAACGACGACACGACCACGCCTCGCCGCCTCCCTGATCGCACTGTCCCTCGCCGCGTCCACCCTGAGCCCCCCTGCCGCCCAGGCCGCGCCGTCCACCGGGGTGCTCGACCTCGGCAAGCCGACCCGCATCGACCAGGTCCGCCTCGCACTGCCGGACGACGCCGCCACGTTCGCCGTCCAGACCAGCCTCGACGGCAAGGGGTTCGCCACCCTCGTACCGTCCGCCCCGCGCGAGGGCGACCGCCAGACGTTCGACGTCGACCCCACGCTGGTGCGCTACGTGCGCGTGGACGGCGCGCCGGTGGAGGACATCGACGTCCGCGAAGCCGCCGCGTCCGCCCAGCTCGCCGCCACGTACACCGCGAGCAGCCACACCGACGTCTACCAGGCGTCCAACGCCGGTGACGGCAACCAGGCCACCTACTGGGAGAGCGCCAACAACGCGTTCCCGCAGTGGCTGCGGGCCGACCTGGGCGCGGCGCTCAAGGTGGACCGGGTCGTGCTCAAGCTGCCGACGGCGGGCTGGGGCGCGCGCACGCAGACGTTGGCCGTGCAGCACAGCACCGACGGCCAGAACTTCGGCGACCTCGTCCCGTCCGCGCAGTACGCGTTCACCCCGACCGCGAACAACACGGTGACGATCCAGTTCACCGCGACCACCACGCGGTACGTGCGGCTGCTGATCAGCGGCAACACGGCCTGGCCCGCCGGTCAGGTGTCCGAGTTCGAGGTGCACGGCCCGACCACCGGCGACACGCAGGCGCCCTCGGCGCCCACGAACCTCGCCCACACCTCGCCGCAGTCCGGGCAGATCCGGCTGACCTGGTCGGCGTCCACCGACGACACCGGCGTCACCGGGTACGACGTGTACGCCAACGGCGCGCTGCGCACGAGCGTCGCGGGCACCGTGCTGACCTACACCGACGCCCAGCCGGACGGCCTCGCGGTCACCTACCACGTGATCGCCAAGGACGCGGCCGGCAACCAGTCACCGCCGAGCAACTCCGTCACCAGGGCCGGTGCCACGGGCACGAACCTCGCCAAGGGCAGGCCCATCACGGCGAGTTCCCACGTCTTCACGTTCGCGGCCACCAACGCCAACGACGACGACGTGACCACGTACTGGGAAGGCGCGGCCTACCCGAACACGCTGACCACGCAGCTCGGCTCGAACGCCGACCTCGGCTCGGTCGTGCTCAAGCTCAACCCCGCCTCGGCGTGGGCCACCCGCACGCAGAACATCCAGGTGCTGGGCCGCGAGCAGAGCGCCACCGGCTTCACCAGCCTGGTGGCCGCGCGCGACTACGTGTTCAACCCCGGCACCGGCAACACGGTCACCATCCCGTTGACCGGGCGGGTCGCGGACGTGCAGCTGCGCATCACGGCCAACACCGGCGCGCCCGGCGGCCAGGTCGCCGAGTTCCAGGTCTTCGGCGTCGCCGCGCCCAACCCGGACCTGACCGTGACCGCCACGTCGTTCACCCCGGCCGGCCCGGTCGAGACGAACCCGATCACCCTGTCCGCGACCGTGCGCAACGCGGGCACCGCGGCGTCCGGCGCGACCGACGTGACGTTCTTCCTCGGCGACGACGCGGTGGGCACGGCACAGGTCGGTGCCCTGGCGGCCGGTGCGTCGGCCACCGCCACGGCGAACATCGGCCCGCGCGGCTCGGGTTCCTACTCCTACACCGCGAAGGTGGACGAGACGAAGAAGGTCGTCGAGCAGAACGAGGCCAACAACGCCCGCGTGCACCCGAGCGCGCTCGTCGTCACGCCCGTGCCCAGCTCGGACCTGGTCGGCGCGCTGAGCTGGTCGCCGAACAACCCGGCCAACGGTCAGAACACGACGTTCAGCGTGGTGCTGCGCAACGAAGGCTCGATCGCCACGGCTGCCGGTGCGCACGGCGTCACGCTCACGCTCGTCAACGCCACCACGGGCGCGACCGTGCGCACGTTCACCGGCAGCCACACCGGTGCGATCCAGCCGGGCCAGTCGGCAGCGCCGATCACCCTGGGCACCTGGCCCGCCGCGAACGGCAAGTACACGCTGCGCACCGAGGTCGCGGTGGACGCCAACGAGATCGCGGCACGCCAGGCGAACAACGTCAGCACCCAGTCGCTGTTCGTCGGGCGCGGCGCGAACGTGCCGTGGGAGCACATCGAGGCCGAGGACGCCGTCACCGCGGGCGGCGCGCGGAAGATCGGCCCGAACCGCACCATCGGCGACCTCGCCGGTGAGGCGTCCGGCCGGCGCGCGGTCACGCTCACCAGCACCGGCTCGTCGGTCGAGTTCACCACCACCGGCTCGACCAACACCCTGGTCACCCGCTTCTCCATCCCGGACTCGGCGGGCGGCGGCGGGATCAACGCCACGCTGAACGTCTACGTCAACGGGTCGTTCCACAAGGCGATCGACCTGACGTCGCGGCACATCTGGCTCTACGGCAACGAAGCCTCGCCGGGCAACTCGCCGGGCGCGGGCGGGCCGCGACACATCTACGACGAGGCGAGCGTGCTGCTGAACGGCACCTTCCCGCCGGGCACGAAGATCAAGCTGCAGAAGGACGCGGCCAACACCACCAACTACGCCATCGACTTCGTGAACTTCGAGCACGCGGTGGCGCGGGCCAACCCCGACCCGGCCCGGTACCTCACGCCGACCGGGTTCGGCCACCAGGACGTGCAGAACGCGCTGGACCGGTTCCGCATGGACACCAGCGGGAACCTGCTCGGCGTGTACCTGCCGGCCGGGACGTACACCACCTCGCAGAAGTTCCAGGTGTACGGCAAGCCGATCCGGGTGATCGGCGCGGGACCGTGGTTCACCAAGTTCGTCGTGCCGACCACGCAGGAGAACACCGACGCGGGTTTCCGGGCCGAGCAGTCGGTGAACGGCTCGACGTTCAGCGGGTTCGCGTTCTTCGGCAACTACGTCTCCCGCATCGACGGCCCAGGCAAGGTGTTCGACTTCGCCAACGTCTCGAACATCACCATCGAGGACATCTGGGCCGAGCACATGGTGTGCCTGTACTGGGGCGCGAACACCGACTTCATGACCATCAAGGACTCCCGGATCCGGAACATGTTCGCCGACGGCATCAACATGACCAACGGCAGCACGGACAACCGGGTGGCCAACATCGAGGCGCGCTCGACCGGTGACGACAGCTTCGCGCTGTTCTCGGCGATCGACGCCGGTGGCGCGGACGAGAAGAACAACGTGTACGAGAACCTGTCGTCGTTGACGACCTGGCGCGCGGCGGGTCTGGCGGTCTACGGCGGCTTCCTCAACACGTTCCGCAACATCTACATCGCGGACACCCTCACCTACTCCGGTGTCACGATCAGCTCGCTGGACTTCGGCTACCCCATGAACGGCTTCGGGCCGGAGCCGACGACGTTCAGCGGGATCACGTTGGTGCGCACCGGCGGTCACTTCTGGAACGGGCAGACGTTCCCGGGGATCTGGATGTTCTCGGCCTCCAAGCCGTTCCGGGGCATCCGGGTCGACGACGTCGACATCATCGACCCGACGTACGCCGGGATCATGTTCCAGACCAAGTACACCGGGTCCGCGCCGGAGAACCCGATCCAGGACACGGTGTTGACGAACGTGTCCATCTCGGGGGCCCGGCTCAGCGGTGACCAGTTCGAGCACAAGTCCGGTATCGGCGTGTGGGCGAACGAGCTGCCGGAGGCGGGCCAGGGTCCGGCGGTCGGCTCGGTCACGTTCAACAACCTGCGGTTCAGCAACAACAACGAGAACATCCGCAACCGGACGTCCACGTTCACCATCACCGTCAACCCCTGACAGTGGGCGCCGCCCCGTCCCCCGGGGCGGCGCCCTCTCTATTGACGCGGTCTGGACCACCTGCGAAGCTTCCCCGCGAGAGCGCTCTCACACCTCTCCTACCCTGCACAAGGAGCTGTCGTGAGACTCATCGCGCAGTGTTGCGTGGCGGTGGCCGCCGCCGCGCTCGTCGTCCTGCCCGCACCAGCCCAGGCCGCCGCCCCTGGCGACGCCCTGCACGCCGCCCTGGCGCGCGACCTCGGCTGGGACCCGGCGCAGGCCGCCGTGCACCAGGCCGCCGAGGCCGCGTCCGTCCCGGTCGAACAGGCCTTGCGGACCAGGTTGGGTGATCGCTTCGGCGGTGCCTGGTACGACTCCGGACTGAAGGTCGGCATCGTGGACGTCGCCGACGCGGACGTGGTCCGGGCCGCCGGCGCGTCACCGGTCAAGGTGGCCAAGAGCGAGAAGTCGCTGGCCAGCGGCAAGGCCCGGCTCGACCGGACCGCCGCGAGCCCGGACGTCCACTCCTGGTACGTGGACCCGACGTCCAACTCCGTGGTCGTCCAGGCCCGCACCACCTCGGCGGCCCGCGCCTTCGCCGCCCGGGCCGGTGTGGACGCCGTGCCGGTGGTGTCCGAGGCGCCGCGCCCGCTGTACGACATCAGGGGCGGCGACCAGTACGTGATCAACGGCAACACGCTGTGCTCGGTCGGGTTCTCGGTGAACAACGGCGGTTTCGTCACGGCGGGCCACTGCGGCGGCACGGGCAGCCCCACGCTGGGCCACAACAACGTCACCCAGGGCACGTTCGCCGGATCGTCGTTCCCGGAGAACGACTACGCGTGGGTGCGCACCAACAGCAACTGGACGCCCACGCCGTACGTGAACAACTACTCGGGCGGCAGCGTCGCGGTCGCCGGCTCGCAGGAGGCGGGCATCGGCGCCTCGGTGTGCCGTTCGGGCCGGACCACGGGCTGGCGCTGCGGCACCATCCAGGCGAAGAACGTTACCGTGAACTACTCGGGCCGACTGGTCCACGGCCTCACCTCCACCACCGCGTGCGCCGAGGGCGGCGACTCCGGTGGCGCGTGGCTGGCCGGCAACCAGGCCCAGGGCGTCACCTCGGGCGGTTCGGGCAACTGCTCGTCCGGCGGCACCACCCTGTTCCAGCCGCTGAACGAGATCCTGAACGTCTACGGCCTCCAGCTCACCACCACGGGCGGCGGCAGCACGAGCCGGATCATCGGCTGGCAGGACAAGTGCATCGACGTGCCGAACTCCAACGGCGTCGAGGGCCAGCGCCTCCAACTCTGGGACTGCAACGGCACGGCCGCCCAGAACTGGACCTTCCCCGGCGACGGCACCATCCGCGCCTTCGGGCTGTGCATGGACGTCGCCTGGGGTTCCCGCGACAACGGCGCGGCCATCCAACTGGCCCGCTGCTCCGGCAACCCGGCCCAGCAGTTCGTCCTCAGCGCCGCCGGCGACCTCGTCAACCCCCAGGCGAACAAGTGCGTCGACGTGACTTCGTGGGGCGGCACGGGCACGCAGCTGCAGCAGTGGGAGTGCACCGGCGGCGCCAACCAGAAGTGGCGCCGCGGCTGAGCACCCACAACCGGCCTGAACGCGGAACCGGTGACCGACAGCTTCCCCGCCCGAAGTACCCCTCGGGCGGGGAAGCCCACCGCCTGGCGCGGCACCCATCCCGCGAAGCGAACGACCGGTCACGTCCGCGGTCGAGGAACTCGGGAGTTCGACCCGCGCCGAACCACCCGTCGTCGATCGGCCCGGTGGTCCGACCTCGCTCGCGACAACCAGCGGAGCGCGAGCAGGCCGAGCGCGAGGTGCAGCAGGCCGGCGGTGGCCGCGGCGATGTGCAGCCCGGTGAGGAAGGCCGACTTCGCGTCGGTCACGACCGCGGCCGCGAGGCCGGGCAAGTGGAGCGTCGAGTCGAGCGTGGGTGCGAGGTCGGGCCCCTGCAGCCGGAACAGCGCGGCGGCGAGCGACCCGAGCACCGCGATGCCGAGCGCGTTGCCGATCTCATTGCTGGTCTCGGCGATCGCACCCGCTGATCCGGCGCGCTCGGGAGGCACCGCGGCGACGGCGGTGTCCGCGACGACCGCGAAAGAGATGCCGTAGCCGACGCCCGCGACCGTGGTGGAGGCGAGGTACCAGCCGATCCCTCCCGTGACGGTGGTGGGGAGCAGCAGGAGCAGCCCGACGGCGATGGAGAAGTGGCACACGAGCAGCGCGGCGCGCTTGCCGACGCGGTCCACGACCATCGGGGTGACGATGCAGGTCGTGGTGAGCACGACGGCTCCCGGAAGCGCCAGGAGTGCCGCTTGGAGGACGGGGATGTCCAGGACGGACTGCAGGTAGATCCCGGCCAGGTAGGCAGCGGCCGACCACGCCGCGAGCGGCAACAGCCCGGTGATGACCGCGACGGTGAAAGTCCGGTCGCGAAACAGCGAGAAGTCGATGAGCGGGTGCTCGAGTCGCCGCTGCCGGAGACCGAACCACACCAGCACGACGGTGCCCAGCACCGCGGAGGCGACCGCGGTCGGCGTCAGGCCCTCGGCGGCCGCGTGCTTGACGCCGTAGACGGCCAGCAGGAGCCCGACCGCGGAGGTCACGACGCTGATCGCGTCGATCCGTCCCGGACGGCCGGCTCGGACTTCGCGCAGCAGCACGGGAGCGGAACAGAGGAACAGGCCGATGACGGGCAGGTTGACCAGGAACACCGATCCCCACCAGAAGCGTTCCAGGAGCGCACCGCCGACGACCGGACCGATCGCGAAGCCGGCCGCGAACGCCGCGGCGAAGACGCCGATGGCCCGAGCCCGTCGCTTCGGGTCGGCGAACAGTTCGCCGAGGACCGCCAGCGCGGACGGGAGCAGGGTCGCGCCGGCGATCCCCATGACGCCGCGGGCGGCGATGAGCAGTTCGGGCGTGGGGGCGAACGCGGCGGCAGCCGAGCCGAGGCCGAAGCAGACCGCGCCGATCATGAGGAGCTTGAGGCGTCCGTAGCGGTCGCCGATGTTCCCGAACGCGATGAGGAGGGACCCGACGGCGAGGCCGTAGACGTCGAGGATCCACAGTGCCTGGTCCGCGCTGGGGTTCAGCGCCCGGTCGACCCGGGGCATCGCGAGGAACAGGATCGACCCGTCCATCGAGACCAGCAGAACCGGCCCGAGGACGACGAGCAGGCCGAGCCACGCCCGGAGGTCGCCGGCATCGGACGTGGCGGAGGGTTGCCGAATCATGTCGTCAACGCTCCGCCGGCCGCGGACGGACAACCAGACACCTGGGACGAACTCGCCCGCGTCCACGTCGCGTACCTCAGGCTCACCGCCGGCCGATTCCCGACCGACGCCCTGCTGGCGAACCTGATCGGTGAGCTCACCATGCACGGCGACCAGTTCGCCCGGATGTGGGCGACCGGGGAGGTCGCCGACTGCACCACCGGCGACATGAGCCTGCGACACCCCACCGCCGGCACCGCGAGCATCGCCTACCAGGTGTGGCTCCAGCCCGACAGCCCGGATCACCGCCTGGAGGTCTACACCCCCAACGACGCCTCCTCGGCAGACGCGCTCCACCTGCTCACGCGCCGCGTCGAGAGCGGGAACGGCTCCGACACCACCCGGACCGGACAGCCCACCCGGTGGTCGAGGGCACGGTCCGTCGACCACCTCCTGCCCCACAACGCGTAGGGGGACGGTGATCGTGGGTGTCGGCTGGCGCGCCGAGGCGGCCCCTGGCTGGGAGACGAAGCCAGGGACCGCCCGTCAACGGTGGAACCTCACCGAACCCGCGGGTCAGCCGACCTTGCCCACACCCGCGCCGCCGGTCACGATCGACTTCACGCCGCTCGCGCTGTCCAGCGTGTAGCCGTACGGGATCGACTTGACGCTGCCACCCTGGTCACCCGAACCCGAGTTGACGAAGTGGTTGTTGCGCGCCACCAGGTTGGCGGGGTCGGAGCTGCCCTCACCGCGGTGGAACGGGTCCTCGGTGTTCTCGAAGTAGTTGCCCTCCACGAGCACGCCCGCTTCCTCCGTGGAAGCCACACCGTACGACGTCACGCCGCCGTAGTAGTTGTTGAAGACGTGCACGGGGTTGCCGAAGCGGACCCGCGGGTGGCGCTGGTTCGTGCCGTCGAACCAGTTGTGGTGGTAGCTGACCCGCAGCTTGCCGCGGTCCTCGCTGCCGTTGCTGTCGCTGTGGCCCAGCAGCATGGTCTTGTCGTGCGAGCTGATCTTGTTCCACGACACGGTCACGCAGTCGGACGCGCGCTTGATGTCGATCGCGCCGTCGTAGCCGTTGCGCAGGCTGTTGTGGTCGATCCAGACCCTGGTCGAGTACTGGACGTTGATCGCGTCGTCCCGCCACCCGGTGAAGTTCAGGTTCCGGATGATGACGTTGGACGCTTTGGAGACGTTCAGGCCGTGCCCGGTGATGGTGGCGCCTGAACCGACGCCGATGATCGTCTTGTTGGACGCCACCTTCGTCATGCTCGACAACGAGATGGTGCCGGACACGCGGATCACCGAGGCGCTGGACGAGCCGACCGCGGACACGAACGCCGAGGTGCTGGTGACGGTCACCGGCGTGGCGCTGCCACCACCGGTGGTGCCGCCGCACTGCGTGGCCCAACCCTGGAGGTTGAACGACGCGGCGTTCGCCGAGGGCGCCATGATCACGGACGCGGAGAGCGCCGTGACCGCGAGCAGCGCACGGGAGATCTTGCGGGACATGCGGTTTCCTCCATACGACTGTGGATGAAAAGGGAACCGGCGGCGGGATGTCACGTGGCGGCGACCGAGGGCTTACACCGGACTCACCACCTCTCCACGGTGTGCTTGCGGATGTGCTCGACGTCGAACTCGTCACCGAGACCGGGAGAGGACGTCAGGGTGACGTGCCCGTCCGCGTCGAGGGGGTCGGCGATCGCGAGCCGGTGCGGCGGCACGCGGTCGAAGTCGTGCAGCGGGTGCAGCAGGCCGCGCTCGTACCAGCGGCCGTTGTCCGTGCCGCCGAGCACGGCCAGGCTCGCCGAGCCGTCGCCGTGGATCTCGCAGTCCATGTTGAACGCCTCGGCCAGGTGCAGCGCCTTCAGCGTCGGCGAGATGCCGCCGACGTCGGTCGGCCCCGCGCGCAGGATGTCGCACGCGCCCGCGGTGATCCACTCGGCGCGGCTCAGGTGCTTGCCCCACGCCACTTCGGGTCCGATCACCGGGATGGACAGCTGCTCGGCCAGCCACCGGTAGGAGCTGATCGACGCCTCTTCCATCGGCTCCTCGAACCAGTAGAAGTCCAGCGCCTCCAAGGCCCGGCCCAGCTCCAGCGCCTCGGTGCGCGAGTACCAGTGGTTGGCGTCCAGCATCAACGCCACCTCTGGTCCGACCGCCTCGCGCACCGCCTCGCACGCCGCGATGTCCGCGCGCACGCTGGGCGCGCCGGGCACCGGCGGCATCCAGGTGTGCAGCTTGATCGCCCGATAACCGCGCTCCACCAACTGCTTCGCGAACGACGCGTAGTCGCCGGGCGTGCTCAGCCCGCCGGGGATCTCGTCGCCGCACATGGTGCTGGCGTAGGCCGGGACGCGGTCCCGCGCGCCGCCGATCAGCTTCCACACCGGCTGCCCGACCTTCTTGCCCACCAGGTCCCACAGCGCGGTGTCGACGTAACCCAGTGCCCGATCGGTGAACCGGCCGTGGGAGCCGCGCTGCTTGCGCGCCATCCTGCGCCACAGCCCTTCCCGGTCCCACGGGTCCGCGCCGATCAGCACGGGCTTCACGATCGAGTCGAGCACGGCGGGCCGCAGCTGGTCGGGGTGCACCTGGACGCGTCCGACCACACCGTCGGAGTCGGTGATCTCCAGCAGCGCCTCGCGGACCTCGTGCTCGGCGCTCGGGTGCCGGTGCCCGTGCGGGTCCACCGCGGTCCACGCGGTGGTCGTGAACACCGACACCTCGACGCGCTCGATCACTTCCGGTCCTCCCATTCCTTCTGGGCCTCGGTGAGCTTCTTCGCCATGTCGTCGAGGAACTGCTGGGCGGAGAGATCACCCAGGAGCACCTTCTGGTACTGGGGTTCGCTGTCGGTCTTGGTGATGGACGAGTACTGCGGCAGGTAGACCGGGGCGGGGACGAGCACCGTGGCCGGGTCCTCAAGGACGCCGAGCGCCATCTTCACGTGCGCGGCCTTGTCGATCCACGCGGCGCTGCGCACGTCGGTGTTGGCGGGGATCTGGCCGACCTTCTCGTTCCAGTAGCTGTTGGACTCGGCCGAGGTCAGGAACTCGGCGAACTTCCAGGCCGCGTCCTGGTTCTCGCTGTTCTTGAACACCGCGAAGCCGTCGGTCGGGTTGGGCACGACGGTGCGCTTGCCGCTCGGGCCGACCGGCAGCGGGATGGCGGCGACCTTGTCGCCCAGCGCCTTGGTCACGTCGCTGTAGGAGCCGAGGTTGTGGTGCATCATCGCGACGGAGCCGCCGGTGAACTGCGCGATCATCTGGGTGAAGTTGTTGTTGACGTCGGCCTCGGGGGTGGCCTTCTTGTACAGGTCGGCGATCTTGTCGACCAGCTCGGCGTTGGCCGGGTCGGCGAGCGTGCTCTTGCCGTCCTTGAAGAACTCGTCCACGCCGGAGTACGCGTAGGCCTCGGTGATCAGCTGGAACACCGAGCCGGCGCCACCGCGGATGGTGTAGCCGTACTTGTTCGCGGCCGTGTCGGTCAGCTTGGTGGCGGCGGTGATGAACTCGTCCCAGGTCTTCGGCGGCTCGATGCCGGCTTCCTTGAACCAGTCGACGCGGTACCAGATGATGTCCATGTTGGCCGACGAGGGCACGATGTAGAGCTTGCCGTCCGGCGCGGTCTGCCGGACCGTCTCCACCAGCGACGGCAGGAGCTTGTCCTTCAGCGCGCCGCCGTTGATGCGGTCGTCCAGCGGTGCCAGCGCCTCCTGGCCGACCAGGTGCGCGAGGTACGAGGTGGTGACGCCGCCGACGTCGGGCGTCTCGCCGCCTGCGATGGCGGTGTCGTACTTCTGCTGCACCGACGCGCTGGGGATGCCGACGTACTCGACCTTGATGGTCGGGTTCGCGGCCTCGAAGCGCGAGATCAGCTCCTTGTAGATCGGCTCACGGGCGGGACCGCCGTTGTTGTCCCAGAACGTGATGGTGACGTTCCCGTCACCGCCCGCACCTCCCCCCGACGAGCAGGCGGACAGCGCCAGCGCGGCGGCGGCCACGGCGACCAGCAGTTTTCTCATGATGCTCCCTATCCCTTGACAGCCCCGGCGCTGAGCCCCTGCACCAGGAACCGCTGCACGACGGCGAAAACGAGGACGACCGGAACGGCCGCGACGACACCACCCGCGGCGAGGGCGCCGAAGTCGGTGTTGAACTCACCCAGGGTGAAGCTCAGGCCCACTGGCAGGGTGAACTTGTCCTGCCGCGTGGCGAACATCAGGGCGAACAGGAACTGGTTCCAGGCGCCGATGAACGCGAACGACCCGACGGCCACCAGCGCGGGCTTGAGCTGCGGCAGCACGACCGCGAAGAACGCGCGCAGCCGCGAGCAGCCGTCCACCATGGCGGCTTCTTCGAGCTCCACCGAGATGTTGCGGATGAAGCCGCTCATCAGGATGAGCGACAGCGGCAGCTGGAACGCCACCTCGGCGATGACCAGGCCGGTGATGCTGTTGAGCAGCCCCAGGCCCTTGAAGATCACGAACAGCGGGATCAGCATCATCGCGCCGGGGATGAACTGGCTGCACAGCATCGCCAGCAGGAACGCCCGCTGGCCGCGGAACTTGTACCGCGCGAGCGCGTACCCGCCCATCACCGACAGGATGGTCACGAACACGAGCACGCCCAGGCCCATGACGACGCTGTTGTAGAAGAAGATCCCGAAGCCGATGTCGTTCCACACCGTGTCGAAGTGCTCGAACGTGATCGGCCACGGCACCAGCTGCGTCGACCCGGTCGGCCGCACCGCGAACACGATCATCCAGTAGAACGGGACGAGCGTGAACAGCAAGTACAGCACCAGCGGCACGTGGATCATCCAGCGCTTGCCCGGTTCCTCGGCCACCGCCCGGCGACGCCGCCTGCGGGGCGGTGGCGTGTGCTCGTGCGTGGTTTCGGCGACCTCGCGCACCAAGGTGTCGGTCTTGCCCAGCATCTCGGTCATGCGCGACTCCCGAACTTCGACAGCCTCAGGTAGGCGATCGAGAAGAACAGCAGGATCAGGAACCCGGCCACGGTGAGCGCCGAGCCGTACCCGAAGTTGTGCGAGTCGACGGCCTGCCTGGCCACGTACAGCGGCAGGGTCGTGGTCTGGTTCGCGGGACCGCCACCGGTCAGGGTGTAGATCAGGTCGACGTTGTTGAACTCCCACACCGCGCGCAGCAGCGTCGACAGGATGATCGCGTCCTTCAGGTGCGGCAGGGTGACGCTGGTGAAGCGCCGCCACCGGCTCGCGCCGTCCACCGACGCCGCCTCGTAGAGGTCCTTGGGGATGCTCTGGAGGTCGGCGAGCAGCAGGATCGCGAAGAACGGCACACCGCGCCACAGCTCGGTGACCACGAGGGCCTCGAACACCGTGTCGGGGTTGCCGAGCACCGAGGTGCCCGGCGAGCCGATGCCCCACTGCGACAGCTGCTGGAAGATGCCGGTGGACGGGTTGAGCAGCAGGATCCAGATGCCGGTGGTGAGCACGCCGGACACCGCCCACGGCGAGAACACCAGTGCCCGCGCCATGCCCCGACCGATGAACGTCTCGTTCACGATCAGCGCCAGGATCAGGCCGAGCAGCAGCTGCAGGCCGACTTCGACGAACACCCACTTGGCGCTGAACGCCAGGCTCTGCCAGAACAGCGGGTCGTCGAACAGCATCTGCTTGAAGTTGTCCAGCCCCGCGAAGCCGTTCTTCCACGGCTGCGTGACGTTGTACCGCTGGAGGCTGTAGTAGACGACGCTCCCGATCGGGTAGACCAGGAAGACCGCCATCAGCACCAGCGTCGGTGCGATCAGGGCGTAGGGCGCCCACGTGCGTGTCCTCATGCGGGGTTCCAGTCGCCGAGGTACGCGCGGAGGGTGTGCTGCGAGGCCTGCTCGTGGGTGAGCTGCGGCCGGTCGGGTCCGGTGGTCGCGCCGGGGCCGGAGTTGCGGAACTCGGCGAACCGGGCGTCACGCCAGGAGAAGCCGGACATGTCGGTCCACGGCGCGGTCTTGACCGCGGCGGGCAGCTTGGTGTCGCGGATGACGACCGAGCCGACGGCGTCCGGGTCGCCGCCGGGGTGCCAGGGCCGGCCGAGGTAGTAGGTGCCCGCCGGGGCGTCGCTGAGGATCCTGGAGTTCATGATCAGGAAGCCGTGGGGGTTGTCGCGGCGGGTGCTGGCGGCCGTGAGGTAGCCGTTCGGGTCGCCGCCGCGGTCCAGCGCGCGGATCGTGACCTGGTCGAACACCGCCGTGGCGCGGCCGAAGATGAAGTCGACGTCGCCGACGATCTCGCTGCCCCGGTAGTACTGGCGGGCCTTCGTGCCCGCGGCCCGCGTGTCGGCGTACAGGGTGTCCTGGTGGCCGAGGAACCGGACGCGGTCGTAGTACTGGCGGTCGCCGGTCGCCTTCACCGCGACGGCCTGGGTGTTGGTGATCTCGGGGTGCGCGGCCCGGTCGAACGAGTTGCTGAACGTGAGGTCGCGGGCGGTGAAGCCGTCGGCCTCGATGGTCGCGGTGGCCGAGCCCGTGGTGCCGTAGGTGGTGCCGTCGGGCTTCTTGGTGCCGTTGGCGTTGTCGTAGTCGATCACGACGTCGCGCGCGGTGCCGGTGGAGCCCTTGAGCGTCAGGCCCGGCTTGGTCGCGGGCACCCGGATGACCTCGCGGTACACGCCCTTGCCGATGGTGATGGTGGTGCCGGGCGGCGCGGCGTCGATCGCGGCCTGGACGGTGTCGAAGTCCGTGCCCTTGGCCACGTGGTAGCGCTCGCGCTGCTGGGCGCCCGCCTTGAGGTTCTTGATCCGGGACGTGGCCTCCAGCCCGCGGGTGAACTCGGGCGTCCACCCGGCGTCACCGGCGAGCTGCGCGGTCGGGTTGGCCGCGTTGAACGCGTCGAGCACGTCGACCGGCTGCCCGTCCACGAGCGTGCCGACCTCGGTGATGGCCGTGCCGCCCCAGTTGTAGATCAGGTCCTCGACCGCGCCGCCGTTGCGCAGCTTGACGTAGTTGTTCTCCACGTACAGCGCGGACTGCACGCCCACGCCCCAGGCGTAGTTGAACGTCGGGCCGGGCTCGTACAGGTTGTTGTAGACGTGGACCTTGCCGAACCGCACGCGCGGCAGGCGTTCCTCGACGTTGCGGAAGATGTTGTGGTGCACCGAGATCCGCAGCTTGCCCGGGTCCGTGGTCGAGGTGTTGGACGAGCCGATGAGCATCGTCTTGCCGTGGTCGGAGAACAGGTTGTACGACGCGGTGACCAGGTCGGTGCCGCTGGTCATGTCGAGCGAGCCGTCGTGCTGCTGGTAGGGACGGCCGAAGTAGGTCGGCGCCGCGCTGTCCGGGTGCGGCTGGTCGGTGAACGTGTTGTGGTCGACCCACACGTTCGTGGCGCGCTGGAGGGACACCGCGTCGTAGTCGGAGTTCCAGTTGCCCTCGGCGCCGTCGGTCGGGTCCCACTGGGGGAAGCAGTCGCGGGTGTCGCGGAACGTGAGGTTGCGGACGATCACGTTGCTCACGCCGTGGATGCGCAGGTTCGCGCCGGTGATGCCCGCGCCCTTGCCGTCGCCCACGATCGTGGTGTCGGAGCCGACGTTGAACGCGATGGCCGCCGCCTGGTTGCGCGCGGAGGCGGCGCGGGCGTCCTCCATTGGGCCACTCGGCTCAGCGTCACGCCCCCAAACAGCAGGGTCGTATGCGGCCAGGTAGCCCGCGAGCGTGTAGCCGCCCGTGGCATATGTTGCGCAATCAGCCCTGACGTCGATCACGCCCCGCACCTTGATCAGGCGCGGGGCGGGCGACGCCAGGGCGGCACGCAACTCCGCCGCGGTGCGCACGACGTGCTCGGTGGTGGCAGCCGACCCACCGGTCGTTCCGGTGCCGCTCGAAGCCCACCCGTCACCGGGCTGGAGAACCTGTCTGCCCAGGTCATGACTTGCGTGCGCGGGTGCCGCCGCGGTCACGCCAAGGGCGCAGGAGAGCACGAGCGCAGTACTGAGTATCCGCATGACGAGGGGCCTTCCGCGGCGAATTTGTTCATAAGTGTGAACACGTTCCAGAAGTGCGAACAGAGTATTGCGAAAGTATCCGCCACACGTCAACGACGTAACTTCGTTCGATTGCCGTTCGACAAAACGACGCCGCCCCCGACCCTGGTGGGCCGGGGGCGGCGCGGAACCCCGGAACCGGTTCCGGGCAGGGCTCTCAGACCGGTGGCGTGAAGGCGGCGATCCGCGCCGACAGCGTCCGGGCGTGGGCGTTGCCCGGATAGCGGTCGGCCAGCCGGCGCAGCGGTCGCAGCCGGTCGGCGACGCGGGTCGAGCCGACCACGCCCGCCACGGCCAGCGCCCGGTCGCCCACCTCGGCCGCGTGGTCGAAGTCCCCGTCCACCAGGTGGTTCGCGGTCAACGCCATCAGGCTGAACGCGCGGCTGCGCGTCATGCCCTCCGGGTAGCCCGCCACGGCCGCGTCGAGCGAGTCGATGGCGGCCGAGGTGTGCGCCGGGTCGACCGTCCGGGCCAGTTCGGTCAGCACCACCCCGCTCAACCCGCACAGGTCCGTCTCGTCGAAGAACCGCGCCCACCCCGGCACCGGGCCGGACGCGCGGGCGAACTCGTCCTGGGCCAGGTTCAGCAGCCGCACCGCCTCATCCCGGTCGCCCAGCCCCGCGTACGCCCACGCCTGGTTCGCGCGCAGCATGGCCACGGCACGCCGCGAACCGGCCCGGTTGGCCGCGACCAGGCCGGCCCCGAACGCCTGCAGCGCCGCGCGCCGCTTGCCGCCGTGCAGCCGCATCCGGCCCACGCGGTAGTGGATGTTGGCCTGCAGGTCGTGGTGCCCGGCTTCGACCGCCAGCCCCAGCGCCCGCTCCCAGTGCCGCGCGGCGGCGCCCTCCCGGCCGGTGTCGAAGCACGTCCACGCGGCCAGGTTGTGCAGGTCGGCCAACGCGACCAGCAGCCGTCGGTGCACCCGGCCCGGGCCCGCGGCGTCGAGGAACCGGTCGTGCCACGCCGCGCAGCCGATCGCCGCGTCACGGCACGCCCGGCCGCCCTCCCGGTAGTCCAACCCGCGCAGGCGTTCGGTCTCGGCTTCCAAGCGCTCCACGTCCTCGACCCCGATGTGTGCCGGGACGTGCTGAGGTTCTGCCATCGCCGCACCTCGCAATTCCACTAGAGCGGTGGAGGGGATCCAACAGGCATGTGGCTGCGGGGTACCCAGGGTGACACCGGCGCGACCCCGGCGGGAGCCGCCGTCAGGGGTGCGCACTGGCCCCCTGCGCCGACGCCCGCCGTGGGGCCGGAATCGAGGGGTGATCGCGTTCCCCGCGGCCTCGGGCGACCGCCCGCGCGGCCGCGGCGATCCGCCGCCGGTGGCCGGTCACGGCGCGCACCTCCCCCACCAGCAGCTCCGACGGCGTGGCTGCCCGCGAACGTCGACAGGAGTGACACACCCATGGCAACGAGATCCCCGGACGCACGCGGCTCGCGGCTGGCCGACGGGCGGCACGTGCGGCTGACGCCCGTGACGCCCGCCGACCGTGACGAACTGGCCGAGGCGTTGCGCCGGGCGGACGTGGACACGCTGTTCCAGCGGTTCTGCGGCGCGGCGCCGCCGGTGACGCCCGCCCTGCTGACCTACCTCACCGACCTGGACCACGTGCGCCGCTGCGCCATCGTCGCCCGGGACTCCACCAACCGGGGTGTGGCGATCGCGCGTTACGAGGCGACCGGCGAACCGGGTGCGGCCGAGGTGGCGGTGGTGGTCGGCCCGCCGTGGCGCCGGGTCGGCCTGGCCCAGTACGACCTGGCCGAACGGCTGCACGCGGCGTCCGGCAACGTCAGCATCACCAGGGAAGAGGTGTCCCGCTGGGAACGCGGCAAGCGCATCCCCGGCCCCTACTGGCGCGCCTGGCTCGGCCGGGTCCTCGACACGCCCCAGCAGGAACTGGAGCAGGCCGCGGCGATCGCCCGGCGAACCCGCAAGCGCCGGTAGCGCTAGGCCCGGTCCTCCCGCCATTGCGCGACCACGTGCTCGACGTCGAACGGCATCAGGTTCAGCGGCGGTCCCGACATCGGCTTGCGGATGGCGTCCTCGATCCTGGCGTTGATCGCGGCCAGGATCGAACGCACCTCGGCCTCGGTGCGTGCCTTCCCGGCGGCCTCACGCGCGGCGGCCGCCTCCTTGCGCAGCAGCAACGTCGGAGGCAGCGCCGTGCCCTCTTCGCGACGCAGCTTCTCCTTCACCCACCACAGCTCGTCGTGCGGCTCGTGCAGCCCGGCCAACGGCTTGCCCGCACCGGGCAGGTCGTCGAACTCCCCCCGGTCCTGCGCCTCGCGGATCTGCCGCTCGATCCAGGTCTCGAAGCCGACACCGGCCGGTTTGCGCTGGGTCACGACTCACCACCCCCCACCGAGCATACCGGCGGTCAGCGGGCCAGGCGGGCGGCCTTGTCCAACAGGTAGCGCTGCTCGGGCACGCTGGTGGTGCGGGCGGCGGCCGTGCGGTAGTGCGCCACGGCCCGCGGCCCGTCGCCGGACATCTCGTGCAGGTGGGCCCGGACGGCGTCGACGCGGTAGTGGCCGGGCAAGCGGTCGGCGAGGGCGTCGACCAGCTCCAAGCCGGCCGCCGGACCGTGCACCATGGCCACCGCGATCGCCCGGTTGAGCGACACCACCGGGTTGCCGGTCATCCGCTCCAGCAGCCCGTACAGGCCCAGGATCTGCGGCCAGTCGGTGTCCTCGGCGCGCCGCGCGTCGTCGTGGAGGGCCGCGATCGACGCCTGGAGCTGGTACTCGCCGATGGCACCCCGCTCCACCGCCGCCATGATCAGGTCGACGCCCTCCACGATCAGCGCCTGGTCCCACTTCGACCGGTCCTGCTCGGCCAGCGGGACCAGGGCGCCGTCCGGGCCGGTGCGCGCGGGCCTGCGGGCGTCGGTGAGCAGCATCAGCGCCAGCAGGCCCGCGACCTCCGGGTCGGACGGCAGGCGGGCGTGCACGGCCCTGGTCAGCCGGATCGCCTCGCCGGACAGCTCGGTGCGGTGCAGCGAACCGCCCACGCTGCTGGTGTAGCCCTCGTTGAAGATCAGGTACAGCACGTGCAGCACGGACCGCAGCCGGGCCGCGAACTCGTCCGGGCCGGGCATCGCGAAGCTCGCGCCGCGCAGCTTCTGCTTGGCCCGGCTGATGCGCTGGGACATGGTCGCCTCGGGCACCAGGAACGCGTTGGCGATCTCCGCCGTGGTCAGCCCGCCCACCGCGCGCAACGTCAGCGCGATCGCCGACGCGGGCGTCAGCTCCGGGTGACAGCACAGGAACAACACCACCAGCGTGTCGTCCCGGTCCACCACGTCACCGGGCGCCGGCTCGCGGGACACCTCGGCCTCGCGGCGGCGGCGCGCGGCCTCGCTGCGGATCAGGTCGGTCATCCTGCGCACGGCGGCCTGCACGAGCCAGCCGCGCGGGTTGTCCGGCACGCCGTCGACCGGCCAGTGCCGCGCGGCGGCCAGCAACGCCTCCTGCACCGCGTCCTCGGCCTGCGCGAAGTCGCCGAACCGGCGCGCGACCGTGCCGAGGACCTGCGGCGCGCACTCGCGCAGCAGGTCCTCGACGGTCCGGTCCACGGATCAGAGGTCGGAGGTCGTGGGCGCCGACATCACCTCGCGCACCTCGATCGGCTGGCCGATCGGCACGCCGTTCGGACCGGGCGCGGCGGAGGCCTTCGCCGCGATCTCCAGCGCGCGCTCCAGCGTGGTGTCGACCATCCAGTAGCCCGCCAGCAGCTCCTTGGTCTCGGGGAACGGGCCGTCGGTGATGACGGGCGCGCCCGCGCCGGTGAACGTCACCGTCTTGGCCAGCGTGGGACTCGCCAGGCCCTGGGCGTCGACCAGCTCGCCGTTGTCGGCCAGCTCCTGGCCCAGGTCCTGTTGGAAGCGCATGTGCGCGGCGATGTCCTCGGGCGCCCACTGGTCCATCATGATGTCGCAGTTGGCGGTCGGACCGTAGTTCATGAGGAGCAGGAACTTCGCCATGTCGGACTCCTAGGTCTTCGTTCGCGCCCATCTTGGCGCGTGCAACCCCCGGACGGAGCCGACACGGCGTTCCCTACATCGCAGAATGTGACCTGAGTCACACTCGCGGTTGTGCCCCCTCGTCGTGAGGAGGCACAACCGCGAGATCCGGTCAGGACAGCGCGCAGATCGGCGCCGGCGTCCAGCCGGTCGCGTCACCGGTGCCGGTGAACCCGACCTTCGTCGTCCCGGCCGGCGGGATGGCACCGTTCCAGGACGCGCTGGTCACCGTCACCGACGTGCCGGCCTGGGCGAAGGTGGCGTTCCAGCCCTGGGCGAGGGCCATGCCGGGCAGGAACGTGAACCCGATCCGCCAGGTCCGGCTCGGCGTGGCACCGGAGTTGCGGATGGTGATCTCCACCTGGAACCCGCCCTGCCACTTGTTGACGACCTTGATCTCGACGTCGCACGAGCCGCCGGGAGCGGTGGTCGTGGTGGTCGTAGTAGTAGTGGTCGTGGTTGACGTCGTGGTCGACGTGGGCGTGGTGCCGTTGAGCGCCGAGACCACCGCCGGGAACCACCGGTCCGCGATCTTGCGATCACCGGACGCGTTCGGGTGAACGCCGTCGTAGGTGTCGCTCGCGGTGCTGAACCCGGTCCACTGGTCGACCACGGTGATCGGCGACCGGGCGGTGGACTTGCCCGCCGCCCAGCCCGGGATCGCCGCGTTCAGGTCGGCCACCCGCTGGGGGCACTCCGCGCACGCGCTCGCCGCCATCGGGATGATCTTGGCGATGAGCACCTTCATGCTCGCGTTGTTCGCCCGCATCTGGTCGACCAGCTTGCCGTAGGCCGCCAGGATGGTCGCGGCCGACCGGTTGCTCCACACGTCGTTGGTCCCGAAGTGCATGAGCACCACGTTCGGGTTGGTGGCGTTGAGCCACCCGACGAGCTGGTTCTGGTCGGCGACCGCGGTGACCAGCGCGCCACCGTGACCCTCGTTCTCGCCGTCGTAGGCGAAGCCGCAGCCGTCACCGGCGCGGGTGCCCACGAAGTCGATGTCCGTGTGCCCGGCGGCACGCAGGTCGCGGTCCAGCAGGGCGCGCCAGCAGCCCGGCGACCCGGTGATCGAGTCGCCCAGTGCCATGATCCGCGTCGGTGCGGCGGCCTCGACCGCCTGACCTGGCGCGGCCACCAGGACGCCGACGAGCGCGGCCAACGCGGCTAACAGCGCCGCGACGGCGGTTTTCCTCGACATCGCGGACTCCTAGGCCGTCGTGCAGGTGGCGCCGTTGAGGGTGAACGCGGTGGGCACCGAGTTCGTGCCGTTCCACGAGCCGATGAAGCCGAAGCTGACCGAGCCGTTCACCGGGATCGTGCCGGTGTAGGACACGTTGGTCGCGCTCAGCGTGGCGCCGGACTGGGTCGTGGTGGCGCCCCAGGACTGGCTGACCGTCTGGCCGTTGGCCCAGGTCCAGCGCAGCGTCCAGCCGTTCACCGCGGCCGTGCCGGTGTTGGCGATCTTCACGTCGCCCTGGAAGCCGCCCTGCCACTGGCCGGCGACCTTGTACGTGACCGCGCACGACCCGCCGCCACCACCGGCCTGCGTGGTGACGTTGACCGTGCCGGAGCGGGTGGAGCGGTTGCCCGCCGCGTCCCGCGCGTACACGGCGAACGTGTAGGTGGTGTTGGCCGACAGGCCGGTGATGGTGGTCGAGGTCGTGGCGGAGCTGCCCGCGGCGGTCTCCGTCGTGCCGCTGACGCGCACCACGTCGTAGCCGCTCACGCCGACGTTGTCGGTGGACGCGGTCCAGGTCAGGGTGGCGCTGGAGGACGTGACGCCGGACGCGGACGGGGTGCCCGGCGCGGACGGCGGAGTGGTGTCCGGGCCGGTGCCGCTGTCGTAGACGGTGGCCTGGCGGGAGGTGGCCTTGATGCCGTTCGCGCCGTTGATCGCCCGCTGGCCCCAGCTGGTGAGCTGGGCGGCGTTGAAGCCGGTGACCATGTCCAGGTACTCGACGCCACCGCCGTTGCCCGACCACGACCACGCCAGGTAGCCCAGCTTGAGCGACTGGGTGGTGGCGAAGATCGTGTCCTCGTCCGGGTTGCCGTCGGAGTGGTCGTGGCCGAACTCGCCGACCACGATCGGCAGCTTCGCCGTGACGAACCGGTTCAGGTAGTCGTTGATCTCCGCCGCCGTGTCGAACACGCCGTACATGTGGATGGAGAAGACCGTGTTCTTCTGCGGGTCGGCGGCGAACACCGAGGCGGCGTTGTCGCGCATGGTGAAGGCCCAGTCCTGGCCCCAGTTCGGCGCGTCGACCATGATCGTGTGCTGGAAGCCCGCCGCGCGCAGCGACGTGATGGCGTCCTTGGTCGCCTGGGTCCACCCGGTGTAGCCGGTGTTGCCCCACGGCTCGTTGCCGATGTTGAGGATGACGTACTTCTCCTGGCCGGCCATGGCGCTCTGGATGCTCTTCCAGTACTCCACGGCGCGGGCCAGGCTGACCGCGCCGCTCTGCTCCTGGTAGCCGGTGGTGTCGTGCACCTCCAGCACGCAGATGAGCTTGTTGGCCTTGCACTGGTTGATGACGTTGGTGACGTCGGCGGCGTTGTTGAGCGTCCACCGGTCGCCGGAGCTGAGGACCACGCGGACGGTGTTGGCGCCGGTGGCCTTGATGTCCTTGAGCGCCTGGGTGGTGCGGTCGGTGTACCAGGTGTGGGCGTGGTTGACGCCACGCATGACGAAGTCGTTGCCGTTGGCGTCGAGCAGACGCCCGTTGCTGACGGTGAACCCGGCCGCGGCTTGCGCCGGCACCACCGTCAGCAGTGACAGGACCAAGGCGGCGACGGCGGCGCCGGCCAAGGCGAATCGCTTGCGCATGGATGTACCTCGCGTTGTTGTCGACGTTGACGTAGCGAGCGCAGGGCAGCGCGCCTGCCCGCGGCAGGCCTCCACACCAAAGCAATTAACCGCTTAAGTGTCAACACTCTGGTACCGCTCCCACCCACTCCCCCACCCCCGCGCGAGTCGAACCCTCAAGTCCCGCGTGTCCTACATCCAGAACGCGCGTGTCCTACGTTCGCGACCACCGTGTCCTACGTTCAGAACACCCGAGTTCAACACTCAGAACACGCGACCTGGGCTTTTGCCGCCCGACGGCATGATCGAACCTGGACGTGGGACACGGGTGTCCTGAACGTAGGACACGCGGGACCGGAACGTAGGACACGCGGGACCTGGGGGTTCGACACGCGGGACCTGAAGTTTCGACTCGCGGGGTCAGGCTGGGGGGTGGGCGGTGCTGGAGCGGGGGACCAGTTCGGGGTCCGAGGTCTTCACCTGTTCCGGTGGGGCGCCGTTGATCACGTCCAGGAGCAGGCGCACGGCGGCGGCGCCGCGTTCGGCGATCGGGCGGCGGACCGCCGAGAGGGCCGGGCGGACCAGGCGGCACAGGGCCGAGTCGTCCCAGGCGACCAGGGACAGCTGGTCGGGGACCGAGAGGCCCAGTTCGTGGGCGACGCCGAGGGCGGACACGGCCATGACGTCGTTGTCGAACACGAGGGCGGTAGGTGCGGTGCCGCCGGTCAGCACCCGACGGGTCACGCGGGCGGCGGCCTCGTCGGAGTAGTCCGCGTGCACGACCCGCGCGTCGGGCAGGTTCAACCGGGCGGCGGCGGTGGTGAACGCGCGCGAACGGGTCTGCGTGTGCACGAACTTGGTGGGTCCCGCGACCCGGACGATGCGCCGGTGCCCGAGCGCCACCAGGTACTCCAGCACCTCCGTCACGGCCAGCTCGTCGTCGGTCCACACGCACGGCAGGTCCGGCACGACCGGCTCACCCAGCACCACGGCGGGCAGCCGCAGCTCCTGCACCAACTCCACCCGGGGGTCGTTCTGCACCAGGTCGACCAGCAGCACGCCGTCCACCCGGCGCTCGCCCCACCACCGCCGGTAGGCCGCCAGCTCGGCCGCCGAGTTGTCCGTCACCTGGAGCAGCAACGACGTCGGCCCGCCGGCCAGCGCGCCCTGGATGCCCGAGATCAGCTGCATGAAGTACGGCTCGACGCCGATCACCCGCGCCGGCCGGTCCACCACCAGCCCGATCGCGTTGGCCCGCCCGTCGCTCAACGACCGCGCCGCGCTGCTGGGCACCCACCCGAGCCGGTCGGCGATGTCCATGATCCGGCGACGGGTCGGCTCGGAGACACCCGGCCGGTTGTTCAGCGCGTACGACACCGCGCCGGTGGACACGCCCGCGGCCTTGGCGATGTCCGAGATGGTCGGACGCTTTCCACCTACCACCCGCGCCTCCTCGGTCGGTGATCATCGAGTCTAGACCGCCGAGCGCACGGCCTGACCCGGTAGGGTAATTAAGCGCTTAACGGATAAGTGAAAGGGGACCGCCGTGCCCTGGTTCGACCTCTCCGAACGGGAGTTGGCGCTCTACCGGACCGACACCGCCGAGCCGGACAACCTCGACCTGTGGTGGAAGGCCCGCCTCGAGGACGCCCGCGCCGCCGCGCTGCCGCCGGTCCTCACCCCGTACGCGGCCGACGCCTACGGGCCCCTCGCGGTCTGGGACGTCGAGTTCTCCGGGTACGGCGGCGACCGCATCCGCGGCTGGTACATCCGCCCGGCGGGCGCCGGTGTCGAGTCGCTGCCGACCGTGGTCTGCTACATCGGGTACGGCGGCGGTCGCGGCCTGCCCTCGGAGCACGCGCTGCTGCCGTCGGTCGGTTACGCGGTGTTCGTGATGGACACTCGCGGCCAGGGCGGGCGCTGGACGCTCGGCGCCACCCCGGACTCCGGGTTCGCGGGCCCCGAGCACCCCGGCGTGATGACGCGCGGCATCGCCGCCCCCGAGACCTACTACGTCACGCGGCTCATGGTGGACGCCGCGCGTGCCGTCGAGGTGGCCGCTTCCCTGGACGGCGTGGACGAGACCCGGATCGCGGTGTCCGGCGGCAGCCAGGGCGGCGGGCTGGCGCTGGCCGCCGCGGCGCTCAACGGCGAGGCGGTGAAGGTCTGCCACGCGGACGTGCCGTTCCTGTGCGACTTCCAGCGGGCGATCACGATCACCGACGCCGAGCCGTACGCGGAGATCGCGAAGTTCCTGGCCCACCACGTCGACCTGATCCCGGCCGCCCTCGACACCCTGCGGTACGTCGACGGCGCGCTGCTGGCCAAGCGGATCACCGCGACGTCGCTGCTGAGCGTCGGCCTGATGGACGAGGTGTGCCCACCGTCCACTGTGTACGCCGCGTACAACGGGATCACCGCGCCGAAGGAGATGGCGGTGTTCCCGTTCAGCGGCCACACCACGCCCCGGGTGCACGACGAGCGCAAGCTCCGCCACCTGCGCGCTCACCTGTAACGAGTTGGCGGGTCGTGAGAGGGCCACCGCCATAGCCCTCTCACGACCCAGCCCGGTCAGTGGACTCGGCGGCTCTCCGGGGGCCCCAGGTAGCTCGACCTGAGGCCTCCTGCGTCCACGACCAGCTTCTGAACCACCACGGTGAAGTCGACCAGCCAGAACTTGAGCGTGTGCACGCCCGCGTCCAAGTGGTGCCCGGTGGCGGTCTTGTTGACGTTGTCCGAGGTGTTGCGCTCCCACTGGCGGTTCATGGTGGTGTCGTCCGCGCCGGTAGCCGCGGTGATGTCGACGACGCGCGGCGGCTGGTCGTCGAACGACACCGCGTACCGCAGGCCCGGCCCGGGCAGCACCGGGTTGCGCGGCGACAGGTACGCCCACACGGTCACCGGCCCGGCGGAACGCAGGGTCAGCTCGTACTCCAGCCGCGGCCCGTCCGGCGCACGGCTCGGCACGGTCACCGGGAACGCCTGCACGCCGTCGCCGGTGCGACCGAGGTCCGGGATCCGCCGCCACCGCACGCCGTCGCCGTCCACGACCCGGGTCGCGTTGGCGGCCTCGATCGAGACGTAACCGTTGGCCTCCACGAAACCCCGCGGGTCGACCAGGTCGTTCTCCACCACCGCCCGCACGGTCACCAGCGCGCCCGCGCCGGTGATCGTGATCGGCACCGTGGTCCGTCCCTTCGGCGCACGCTCCCAGTCGACGTGCACGTTCAGCCGCACCTGGTCGTCCACGGTCCCCTGTGGACGGTCGATCACCAGCCACGCCGCGCCCGACGTGGCCCAGTAGTCGAACGGGATGGAGCCCCGGTTGAACACGTCGACGTACTGCCCCGGCTGGGACTGGTACGGGCTGAACGCGGGCAGCGTCGCCGGTCCGGTCGCCGCCGGCCACCACTGGTCCGAGCCGTCGACGGCCACGCCCAACTCGGCCACCGGCGGCAGCTCGATCCGCCGCACGGCGGGGAACACCTCGTCCGGTAGCACCCCGTGGTCGCGCTCGGGCTGCTGCCACCGGGCGTCGGGCCCGTACCGCGCGACATCGCCGTAGCCGATCTTCGGCTGGGTCTGGAAGCCGTGCCACTTCCCGCCCGCGAGGGCCGTGTTGTAGTAGTCCGACATCGCCTGGTCCTCGGCGAACCTCGCGTCCGTGACGTCGGCCAACGCGTTCGCCGACGCACGTCCCTGCGCCGCGTACAGCAGGTTGGTGAACTCCGCCAGCCGCAACGCGTACAGGTTCGCCGTCGCCTTCACCTGGTAGTACACCAACTGGTAGTAGGCGTCCTGGGCCGACGCCGGCAGTTCCGCCCGGATCCGCTCGGCCCTGGCCGCCAGCCGCTGCCACCACTCGGTGACGCGATCGATCTCGCGGTAGTGGATCAGGCTGAACGGCGACGCCTGGTCGTCATACGTGACCGCGGCGCCGTCGCCGGAGGCCTTGCGGTTGAGCAGTTCGGGCTTGCGGACGGACTGCAGCCGGCCGTACTCGTGCAGGATCGAAGCGATCTCACCGGCCCACCGCGCGCCGAAGTTCCGCGCCGCGTAACGCCTCTCCCACTCCCCCAGCTCCTCCACCGGCCATCGCCCCGGGTCCCACGCGTAGTCGAGGAAGAACTGCAGCGGCAGCTCGTTGCCCTTCACGTCGCCCGCGTTGACGACCCACAGCCGGTCGATGCCGTACTCGTAGGCCTGGTGCAGCTGGTCCCACACGTTCGGCAGCGGGCTGGTGTCGACCCACTTGTAGTTGCGCCCGCCGCCGACGTAGTCGAAGTGGTAGTACAGGCCGTACCCGCCCGAGCGCGGCTCCAGGTCGCGCGCGGGCAGCTTGCGCAGGTTGCCCCAGTTGTCGTCGGCGAACACCACGGTCACGTCGTCCGGTGGCCGCAGCCCCTGTTCCCAGTAGCGCTGGACTTCCTTGTAGAGCGTCTGCACCTGCGGGACGTCCGCCATGCCTGCACGCGCCAGGATCTCCCGTTGCGCGGCCAGGATCTCGCGCATCAGCTCGATGCCGTCACCGTCGGGCAGGCTCGCGTCGCCGTTGCCGCGCATGCCGAGGGTCACCACGCCCTCGAAGCCCTCGTCCTTCATCCGCCGCACGCCGTCGGCCCAGTACCGCTCCACGGCCTCGCGGTTGCGCCGGAAGCTCCACTCGCCGTTGCCGCCGTACGGGTCGCCCGTGCCGGGTTCCGCGTGCCGGTTCCACTCCTCGATGCCACGCATCATCGGGGCTTCGTGCGAGGTGCCGATGACGACGCCGTACGCCTCGGCGGTCGCGTGGTTGAGCGGGTCGTCCTCGGCGAACGCCCGGCCCCACACGGCGGGCCACAGGTAGTTGCCCTTGAGCCGCAACAGGGTCTCGAAGACCTTGGCGTAGAAGTGGTGGTTGAACCCGTCCGGGTAGCCCGGCGCGTGGCCGTCGCCGAAGTACTTCGGCGCCCACGTGCCCAGCGCCGGGTTCTCGTCGTTGACGAAGAAACCGCGGTAGCGCACCGCGGGTGTGCCCTGGCCGTGCCTGCCCGGCAGGACGTGCAGCTCGGTGCGGTGGGCCGGGGGGACGTCGGCCCACCAGTACCAAGGCGACACGCCGATCTCGCGCGACACGTCGTACGCGCCGAAGATCGTGCCCCGCTGGTCGCTGCCCGCGATGACGAACGCGCGCCGCACGCCCGGCATCGGGTCGTGCACGACCTGCTGCAGCGAGGTCTCCCACCTGCCCTCGATGGCCGACACGTCGAGCTTGCCGCGCTCGACCAGGCCGTCGACCAGCGGGCTGCGGCCGACCGTGCCGACGATCACCACGTCACCGCGCGGGGTCGAGGTGATCTCCGGCCGCACGCCGGTGACGCGTTCGAGGTCGTCCCGGAGGTCGCCGACGACCCGCACGACGCCGGGGTGGTCGGCGTCGCTGACCACGAGGGGCGCCACCGCGCCCCGGGACGCCAACGGGAAGCGTCCCGGTCCCGGGCGGTCGACGACGTACCCCTCGACCCGGGACGGGCCGTTCGGGGTCGACGTGGCCGCGGCCGGTGCCGCCGGCGCGGGGAGCGCCGGCGGCGCCGACATGGGCACCAACCTCATGGTCACCTCATCGTGACGTCGTGGTCAGCGGGTCAACGGTCGTCGGGTCAACGTGCCGTGGTGGTCACCGGGGTCACCAGCACGCGGTCGTGGCCGACCACGCGCGGCTCGCCGGTGACCGGCACCTTGTGCTCCCAGCGGATGTCCTCGCTCGAACAGCCGACCTGCAGCACGACGTCGCCGGTCTCGACGACCCGCTTGCCGTCGCGCCCGGTGAACGAGGTGCGGTCGGCGTGCAGCCGGAACGTCACCTCGGTGGCCGCGCCGGCCTCCAGCTCGACCCGCGCGAAGCCGACGAGCTGGCGCACCGGGCGGGTCACGCTCGCCACCGGGTCGTGCAGGTACAGCTGCACGACCTCGGCACCGGACCGGTCGCCGGTGTTGCGCACCAGGCACGACACCTCGACCTCGCCGTCGGCCGGGAACTCCGCGCCCGCGGTGAACTCCGACAGCTCGAACGACGTGTACGACAGGCCGTACCCGAACGGGTAGAGAGGCGACGGGTCGACCGAGCTGACCCCGCCCGGACCACCCAGCGGCGGGTGCAGGTAGGTGGTCGGCTGGCCGCCGGAACCGCGCGGCACCTGCACCGGCAGCTTGCCGGACGGGTTGACGCGCCCGCTGATCACGCCCGCGACCGCGCCCGCGCCCTCTTCACCGGGGAAGAAGGCTTGCACGATCGCGGAGGGCTCGTACTTCCCCAGCGCGTACGGGCGGCCGGTCAGCAGCACCAGCACCACCGGGACGTCCAGCGCCAGCAGCTCGTCCAGCAGCTCGCGCTGCACTCCGGGCAGGTTCAGGTCCTCGGCGTCGCAGCCCTCGCCGGACGTGCCGCGGCCGAACAGCCCGGCCCGGTCGCCCAGCACGGCCAGCACCACGTCGGCCTCGCGCGCCACCGCGACGGCGTCCTCGATGCCCGACCGGTCGTCGCCGTCGACCTCGCAGCCCTTGGCGGTGGTGACCGCCGCGCCCGGGAACTCCTTGCGCACGGCCTGCAGCATCGTGTCCATCTCGACACCGAGCGGCACGTCGGGGTGCTGCACGCCCACGTGGTTCGGGAAGGCGTAGCAGCCCATCAGCGCCAGCAGGTCGTCCGCGCACGGGCCGACCACGGCGAGCTTGCCCGCGTCACGCAGCGGCAGCACGTCGGCGGCGTTGTCCAGCAGCACCACGGAGCGCTCGGCCATGGTGCGGGCCAGGTCGCGCAGCGCGGGCGGGTCGAGGTCGACCGGCTCGCCGCGCAGCACCGCGGGCGAGTCCGGCTGCCAGCCCTCGTCGAGCAGGCCCAGCTCGCACTTCTGGGTCAGCACGCGGACCACCGCGCGGTCCACCAGCGCCTCGTCCACCTGCCCGGACCGCACCAGCTCCGCCAGCGGCTCGCCGTAGCAGCGCACGCTGGGCAGCTCGACGTCGATGCCGGCGGCCAGGGCCAGCGCCGCGGCCTCACCCGGCGAGCCGGCCACGCCGTGCGCGGTCTCCAGGAACGACACCGCGAAGTAGTCCGCGACCACCACGCCGGTGAAGCCCCACTTGTCCCGCAGCAGGTCGGTGAACAGGGTCGGGTCCGAGCCCGCCGGCACGCCGTCGACCTCGGCGTAGGAGTTCATCACCGAACGGGCGCCGCCCAGCCGCAGCGCCATCTCGAACGGCGGCAGCACCACGTCGGCGAACTCGCGCGGGCCCATGTGCACCGGCGCGTGGTTGCGCCCGCCGCGCGAGGCCGAGTAGCCCGCGAAGTGCTTGAGCGTGGCCACGATCCCGCTGGACTCCAGGCCCTTGGTGTAGGCGGCACCGAGGAGACCGACGAGGTACGGGTCCTCGCCGATGGTCTCCTCGGTGCGTCCCCACCTCGGGTCGCGCGTCACGTCCAGCACCGGGGCCAAACCCTGGTGCACACCGACGTCGCGCATCACCAGGCCCACCTCGCGTGCCATCCGCTCGACCGTCTCCGGGTCGAACGAGGCGCCCCACGCGAGCGGGATGGGGAACACGGTGGCCTGCCACGCGGTGAACCCCGCCAGGCACTCCTCGTGCGCCATGGCCGGGATGCCGAAGCGGGTGTTGGCGACCAGCTTGCGCTGGGTCTCGGCCAGCACCTTCGCGCCGACCAGCGGCTCGACCGGGCCGGTGCCGAACACGCGGGTCAGCTGGCCGAGGCCGGGCTTGGTCAGCTCGTCCCACGGCGGCAGCGGCTCGGCGAACTCGTGCTGCGCGGGCGCGACCTCCTCACCCTCCGAGATACCCACCCACACGCCCACCAGCTGGGCCAGCTTCTCCTCCAGGGTCAGCTCGGCCAGCAGGGCGGCGACCCGCTCACCGGTCGGCCTTCCGGGATCGGCCCAGGGGTTCAGCACGGCGGCTCCTTCGTTGACGATCGGACGACGAGTTCGGTGGCCAGTTCCACCCGTTCGGTCTCCACGGGGCGACCCGCGATCAGGTCGGCGAGCATGCGGCCCGCGTGGCGGCCCATCTCGGTGAGCGGCTGGCGCACGGTGGTGAGGGCGGGCGAGGACCACACCGCGACCGGCAGGTCGTCGAAACCGACCACGCTCAGGTCGTGCGGCACGGACAGGCCCACGACGCGGGCCGCCTCGATGACGCCTAATGCCTGCTCGTCGTTGCCGGCGAAGATCGCCGTCGGCCGGTCCGGCAGCGCCAGGAGCTCGGCCGCGCGGCGGAACCCGCCCTCGTGCTTGAAGTCCCCGTGCTTGACCAGCTCGGGGTTGAACGCGATGCCCGCGCGGTCCAGCGCGGCGCGGTAGCCGTCGACCCGCGCGCGGCTGCACAGCATCCCGGCAGGTCCGCCGATGACGCCGACGCGGCGGTGGCCGAGGCGCAGGAGGTGTTCGGTGGCGGCCAGGCCGCCCGCCCAGTTGGTGGCGCCGACGCTGGGCACGTTCGGCTGCGGCAGGTCGACCGGGTCGATGACCACGACGGGGATGCGGGAGTTGGCCAGCACCCGGCGGTCCGCGGCGGTCAGCTGGGAGGTGACCAGGAGCGCGCCCGCGCGCCTGGCCTCGACCAGCGACGCCGCCCAGGACGTGTGCTGACGGGGTTTGTCGGTGGACGACACCACGACGTGCAGTCCGGTGTCGACGACACCACGGATGATCTCCACCGCCCAGGGGCTGTCCAGGGCGGTGAACACGAGGTCAACCAACAGGTGGCCGGAGGCCCTCCGGGATCCCACCGGCACGTAGTCGTACTCGGCGAGCAACTGCCGCACCCGAGCCCTGGTCTCCGCGCCGACGTCGTCCTTCCCGTTGAGGACTTTGGACACCGTCGGGAGAGACACCCCCGCTGCTGCGGCAATCGTGGCCAACGTGGCTCGACGCATGCGCCGATAGTATCGAAACTCGATCGAAACACAAGAGTGACCTCCTGACGTGCAGAAACATCACTGAGACGCGCCGATTGGTGATGCTTGACACCGGTTGGACACCCGCCTAAGGTCTGCGCAAGTCGTGGATGTTTCGAAATATTTCGATGCCACGAACAAATCCGCAGCGTGGCAGAAGGGTGGCGGTCGCATGTCCCGCCGTTCATGGGTGCGTCCCCTCATCGCGATGGGGCTAGTCGCCTTGACAGCAGTGGTGTCCGCGTGTGGCACGTCCGGTCCGGGCGAGACCAACGCAGGTGCCCTGAAGATCTGGGCGCTCGAGGACCCGGTGCTCAACAAGATCGAGAACCTGTCGATCGACTCGTTCAAGGCGGCCGGCGGCAACGCCTCGCTGGAGACGTTCGGCAACGACCCGTACAAGCAGCGCCTCCGGGTCGCCATCGGGTCGCCGCAGGCCCCCGACCTGTTCTTCAACTGGGGCGGTGGCAACCTCAAGGAGTACGTCGACGCCGGCAAGGTCGCCGACCTGACGGCCGTGCTCGAGGAGAACAAGGCCGCCAAGGACGCGTTCATCCCCAGCGTCCTCAACGGCGCGAAGCTGGGTGACAAGTACTACGGCGTGCCGATGCGCGGCATGCAGCCCGTGCTGCTGTTCTTCAACAAGAAGGTCTTCACCGAGGCAGGCGCCCAGCCGCCGACCACGTGGGACGAGCTGCTCACGCTGGTGGACACCTTCAAGGCCAAGGGCATCACCCCGATCGCCCTCGCCGGCACCCAGGCGTGGACCGAGCTGATGTGGGCCGAGTACGTGCTCGACCGCTGGGCCGGTCACGAGGTGTTCCAGAACATCCGGGACAAGGGCCCGGCCGGCTGGAAGGACCCGGCCGTCGTCGAGGCCATGACCAAGCTCAAGGACCTCATCGACCGCGGCGCGTTCGGCGACAGCTTCGCCTCCGTCGGCTACGACGCCGGTGGCGCCTCGACCATCCTGGCGCAGGGCAAGGCCGCCATGCACCTCATGGGCACGTGGGAGTACACCAACCAGCTCGACCAGAGCCCGGACTTCGTGAAGAACGGTGACCTGGGCTGGGTGGCGTTCCCGTCGATCCCCGGCGGCAAGGGCGACCCGGGCAACCTGGTCGGCAACGTGAGCAACTTCTACTCCGCGACCGCCGACTCGAAGAGCCTGGACGCGGCGAAGAAGTTCGTCACCACCGAGCTGCACAAGGACTCCTACATCGAGGCGCTGGTCGCCGCCGGTGACGTCCCGCCGGTGGTGGGCGCCGAGGAGAAGCTGAAGAAGTCGCCGAACCCGGAGTACGCGTCGTTCATCTACGAGCTGGTGCTGGACTCGAAGAACTTCCAGCTGTCCTGGGACCAGGACCTGCCCGCCGATGACGCGACGTTCATGCTCACGCAGCTCCAGGAGTTCTTCCTGGGCAAGGTCTCGCCGCAGCAGTTCGTCGACGCGGTGGCCGCGCGCTGATGTCGTCCCAGCGGCCTTCGGCCTGGTATGCCGTGCCGGCGTTCACGTTCTTCGCCCTGTTCGCGGCGCTGCCCATGCTGCTCGTGATCTACCTGAGCTTCACCGCTTGGGACGGGCTGGGCACGCCGACGCTCAACGGCGGTGAGAACTGGTCCCGGTTGCTCGACGACACCGAGGCGCGTGCCTCGGTGTGGCGGACCCTGGTGCTGATGGTCGTGTCGTGGCTCGTCCAGACCCCGATCGCGTTGCTGATCGGGGTCTGGGCGGCAGGCAAGCAGCGGTCCCGGGCGGTGCTCAGCTCGATCTTCTTCCTGCCGCTGCTGCTGTCCACGACCGCCATCGCGTTGCTGTGGCAGGCGCTGCTCGACCCGAACTTCGGCGCGTTCGTCGGCGGCCCGCTGTTCCTGGGCGACCCCGACGTCGCGCTGTACACGGTGGTGCTCGTGATCTCGTGGCAGTTCATCCCGTTCCACACCCTGCTCTACCAGGGCGCGGCACGGGCGGTACCGCCGTCGCTGTACGAGGCGGCGACCCTCGACGGCGCCTCGCGGGTGAGCAAGTTCCTGCACATCACGTTGCCGCAGCTGCGCTACACCATCGTCACGTCGTCGGTGCTCATGCTGGTCGGCTCGCTGACCACGTTCGACACCGTGCTGATCCTGACCCAGGGCGGGCCGGGCACCGCGACCCGCATCCTGCCGCTGCACATGTACATCACCGGCTTCAGCGGGTTCGAGATGGGCTACGCGAGCGCGATCGCGGTCGTGCTGGTCGTCCTCGGCACCGCGCTGTCGCTCGCGGTGATGCGCTGGAGCGGGTTCCGTCAGATGAGCAGCCAGCAGGAGGGGTCGTGAAGTCTCGTCCCAACTGGCCCGCCGGGCTGTTCGCCCTGGCGTGGCTGGCGATCGTCGTCGGACCGCTGCTCTACCTGGTCACGTTGTCCCTGCGCTCGCGTTCCGAGTACCTCGGCAAGAGCGCGTGGGAGGTGCCGGACGCGCTGACGCTGGACAACTACGTCACCGTGCTCACCGGCAGCTTCGGCCAGTACCTGTTCAACAACGTGGTCGTGACCGTCGCGACGGTGGCGATCGTGGTGCTGGTGACGGTGCCCGCCGCGTACGCGGTGGTGCGCAACACCAGCCAGTTCGTGCAGAAGGGGTTCACCCTGCTGCTGATGGGGCTGGCGATCCCCGCGCAGGCCACGATCATCCCGGTGTACCTGATGATCACCCGGATGCAGCTGTACGACACGTTGACCGCGATCATCCTGCCGACGGCGGCGTTCGCGCTGCCGGTGGCGATGCTGGTGCTGGTCAACAGCCTGCGCGACGTGCCGCGTGAGCTGTACGAGGCGCAGGCGATCGACGGCGCCGGCCCGATGCGGGTGCTCGTGTCGCTGGTCCTGCCGCTGGCGCGGCCCGCGATCATGACGGTCGTCGTCTACACGGCGCTCAACGCGTGGAACGGGTTCCTCTTCCCGTTGGTGCTCACCCAGTCGGAATCGTCTCGGGTGCTCACCCTGGGGTTGTGGGACTTCCAGGGGCAGTTCGGCACGAACGTGCCCGCGCTGCTCGCCGCCGTGACGCTGTCCGTGCTGCCGATCTTCGTGGTGTACCTGATCGGGCGGCGGTTCCTGCTCAGCGGCCTCACGGCCGGTTTCGGCAAGTAGTCCACTCGCGGCTGGAGGAACGCTCATGCGGGACGTCGCACCCGTTCCGGCCGCGGGTTCCGCTGCCGCCGCACGCGCGGCGGCAGCGGAACCGACCCTGCGGGAGCTGGCGGCACGGCACGGTCTCGCGTTCGGCACCGCCGTCGACCTGCCGACGTTGGCCGCGGACGCGGAGTACCGGGCGTGGGTGGCGGCGCAGTTCGACACCGTCACCGCCGAGAACGCGATGAAGTGGGCCGCGCTGGAGCCCGCCCGCGGGCGGTACGAGTGGGGTCCGGCGGACGCGCTGGTCGCGTTCGCGCAGGCCAACGGGCAGCGCGTGCGCGGCCACACGCCGGTCTGGCACAACCAGAACCCGGCGTGGCTGGTGGACGTGCCGCCCGACGAGCTGGGAGCGGTGCTGAAGAACCACGTCCAGACCACCGTGCGGCGTTACCGGGGCCGGATCTGGCAGTGGGACGTGGTGAACGAGGTCTTCGAGGACGACGGGTCGCCGCGCGACACCGTCTGGCTGCGGGCGCTCGGTCCCGGTTACATCGCGGACGCGTTCCGGTGGGCGCACGAGGCCGACCCCGACGCGCTGCTGTTCTACAACGACTACGAGGTCGAAGAGGTCAACGCCAAGAGCGACGGCGTGCACGACCTCGTTCGCGACCTCTTGCGACAGGGCGTGCCGATCCACGGCGTCGGCCTGCAGGGTCACCTCACGGCCGACCACGCGCCGTTGACGATGCGGGAGAACCTGGGGCGGTTCGACGCCTTGGGTTTGCGCACGGCGGTGACCGAGGCGGACGTGCGGATGGCGCTGCCGGCCGACCCGGTCAAGCTCCAGGCCCAGGCGAACGTGTATCGCACGGCGCTGCGCGCCTGCTTGGTGACGCCGGGTTGCCTGTCGTTCACGGTCTGGGGGTACACGGACAGGTACTCCTGGGTGCCCGGGTGGTTCGAGGGTGACGGTGCGGCCAACATCCTCGACGAGAACTTCGCGCCCAAGCCCGCTTGTCGGGCGTTGCGTGACGATCTCTCGTTCGGCGGCGTGCGCCGCCGGGACTGACCCGACCGGGCTCGGGCCCGTCACACCTCTCCCAGCGGGCCCGAGCCCTCCCGTCAACGTGCAAGAGCTTGAAAGCTTAAAAGGCCTTCAAAAACCTTGAAAAGCGTCCTCGCCGGACGGGCAGATCAGCAGGATGACATCCCCCGGTCCCGTTCGGGGTCTGGTTGCGTCGGGAACTTCTGACCCAGCGTGGTCCCGGGGTGCGTGTCATCCCACCGACCTCCCTCCGGGCTACCACACGCGTCAAGAGGGCCCCGAAGTTGGAGTATCAGGCAACGCTTGCACGAGGCCCTCTTGACACGTGCGGTAGGGCTACGCCAGGTCGGCGGGATGACACGAACCCCTACTTTGTGAAGAGCGGACGCACCCGCCCCGGGCCCGCTCGACCCCGCGCTCGCCGGCGACCCCCTGCACGTGCCACTGGCGGCGCTCTTTCTCCCTCATAGGAGGGCTTCGTGTCATCCCGCCGACCTGGCGCAGCCTTACCGCACGTGTCAAGGGCGGCGCGTCCACCTTTGCCTGCTACTTCACTGGGACCTCGCGCCGCCCTTGACACGTGTGGTAACCCGGAGGGAGGTCGGTGGGATGACACGGAGTCCGGGACCACCAACCCAACGGGAGTTCCCAACCCAACAAGACGGAGACGGAACCGGGGGATGTCATCCTGCTGATCTGCCCGTCCGGCGAGGACGCTTTTGATCTTTCAAGCTTTCCACAGCCCCCCACAACTTCCCGCAGCTTCCCGCAGCTTCCGACTACGGTGCGGTAACCTGAGGGTTGCGCAGCGTCTCAATTACTGGACACTCACGGCACCTTCGACAGTTTCGACCCGAACGGCGATTGTTTCGAACGGGTTACGTGCGTCCCAAGTGATGAACAACCCACCGCCGTGAACCCTCGTCCAGCGGCTGGAACTGGGCTGCGCTGCCGTAGACTGCCCCCATGCCGACCAAAGCCGACCCGTCACCCTCGGATGGCACAGCCTCGGGCAAGATCACTATCGCCGCCATCGCGGCGGAGGCCGGGGTCTCGGTTCCGACTGTTTCGAAGGTTATGAACGGTCGCGCGGACGTGGCTCCGCACACCCGGGAACGGGTCGAGGCGATCATCCGGCGGCACGGCTACCAGCGGCGGGCGGACGAGCGGTCGCGGCGGTCCAACCTGGTGGAACTGATGTTCCACGAGTTGGAGAGCGCCTGGGCGCTGGAGATCATCCGCGGCGCCGAGCAGGTGGCCGCCGAGCAAGGTCTCGCGCTCGTGCTCTCCGAGTCGCAGGGCAGGCTCACGCCCGGCCACGGCTGGCTCGAAGGCGTCATCGCGCGCAAGCCCCTGGCCGTGATCTCGGTCTTCTCCGACCTCACCTCGCAGCAGCTCGCCAAGCTGCGCGCCCGGGACATCCCGGTCGTCGTGGTCGACCCGATCGGCGAACCCCAGCTGGAGACGCCCTCCATAGGAGCCACCAACTGGAACGGCGGCCTCACCGCCACCCGCCACCTCATCGAACTCGGCCACCGCCGCATCGCCATGATCGGCGGCCCGGAGCGGGTCCTGTGCAGCCGCGCCCGCGTGGACGGCTACCGCGCCGCGCTGGAGACCGCCGGCCTGGCCTTCGACCCCGCCCTGGTCCGCTACGGCGACTTCCACGTCGAGTCCGGCCGCGCCCAGTTCGCGCCGCTGCTCGACCTGCCGGACCCGCCCACGGCCGTCTTCGCCGGGTCGGACCTGCAGGCCCTCGGCGTGTACGAGGCGGCACGCGCCGCCGGTCTGCGCATCCCGGAAGACCTCAGCGTCATCGGCTTCGACGACCTCCCGGTCGCCCAGTGGGTGGGCCCGCCGCTGACCACGGTCCGGCAGCCGCTGCAGGACATGGCCGCGGCGGGCACCCGTCTCGCCATCACGCTGGCACGTGGTGAAGAGCCCGAACACCGCCGAATCGAGCTTGCCACCACGCTGGTGGTGCGTCAGAGCACCGCCGCGCCGCGCTGACGAGCCGCCTCTAGTGGTGGTGGCCCGGCTTCTGGACGTAGGTGCACCCCTCCGCCTCCGCGGGCAGGGTGTGCCCCACGTCCGCACCGGGCACCACCGGTGTGCAACGCAGTTCGTGCAGTCCCAGCAGCTCCAGGCCGAGCGTGCCGCTCAACGCGAAGCCGTTGCCGAACCCGAAGTCGGGGTTGTCCGAGACCTCGCCGCTCGACATCGCGCCCTTCCACGAGTTCTGGAAGTCCGCCAGCTTCTCCCGCTGGAACACCACCAGTCCGAGCCGCTCGTACGGCCCCGCCTCGCACGTCGCCCACTCCGCCACGTACGGCGCGTAGAGCTTCGCCCGCAACGGGCCGACGAACTCCCCGAACTCCTCCAACGTCCGCGGCACCACCTCGTCGCACTGCCCGGTCTTCTCCTCGACCCACTTGCCCACCTCCGACGAGGTGGCCAGCGGCGGCCCGAGGGCGTTGGCCCCCAGACCGTTGGGACCGGCCAGACCGGTGGAGTCGGTCGCCGCCGAGGAGCAGGCGACCGACCCCACCAGGAGCGCGACCAGGGCCGCGCTTCGACCCAACATCAGGCCGCGGCGCAGGAAGCGCCGTTGAGGGCGAACGACGTCGGGTTCGCGGGCGTCCCCTGCGACGTGCCGTTGAACCCGAAGCTCACCGTCTGGCCCGGCTGGATGTTCTGGTTCCAGCTCGCACCCTTCGCGGTCGCCTTGCCCGCCGCGACGGCGACCTCGGCCGACCACGCCTGGGTGATCCCGTGACCCGCGGGGACGTCCCAGACCAGCTGCCACGCGCTGACCGCGCTGGTGCCCGTGTTCTTCACCGACACGTTCGCGGTGAAGCCGCCGGACCACTGGCTGGGCACGCTGTAGGTCACCGCGCAGGCGCCCGGCGTCGTGCCGCCACCCGTGCTGGTGCGCACCGACACCACCGCCGACGGCGGCGAGGTGTTGCCCGCCGCGTCCCGCGCCACCACGTAGAACTGGTAAGCGGTGTCCGCGGTCAGACCGGTGACAGTGGCCGAGGTGCTCGACGACGTCGCGACCGCCACGTCGGTGGCGCCCGCCTCCCGGTAGACCGTGTAGCCGCTGACGGCGTTGTTGTCCGACGCCGCGGCCCAGCTCAGCGACACCGAGGTGGCCGTGGCCGTCGCGGTGGGCGTGCCCGGTGCCGTGGGCGCCTGGGTGTCACCGCCGCTGTTGCCGCCGCTGAAGATCACGTCCGAGCAGCTGTAGAACGCCTCGGGGCTGTCGTTGCGCTGCCAGATCGAGTAGATGATGTGGCGGCCGGACTTGTTGGGCAGGGTGCCGGTCCACGAGTACTCGCCGTTGCCCAGCGGCGGGTTGGTGATGCTGTCGAACGGCGCCGGCTCCAGGTCGGACCACTTCAGCGGCTGCGTGACGTCGAAGCCGTCCCGGGTCACGTACTGGTCCCAGCGACCCGGGTGGGGAGCCCAGGCGTTGTACTTGAAGTTGATCCGCGCGCCGGCCTGCAGCGTGGTCACCGGCCAGTCGTTGCGGGCCAGGTTGTAGGCGTCGTACTTGGTGGTGGGCCCGCACAGGTCGCCGTCGGCGATGATCTCGCGGTGCTTGCCGGCCGCCTGGCTGATCAGGTTGCCGTACCAGTCCCACAGCGGCTGCTTGCCACCGATCTGCACCGCGGCGACGCACGCCGGGTTCGCCGGGTTCAGGTCACCGCCACCGCTGTTCGCCCTGCCGTCTTCGTAGCAGGCGTAGGTGCGGCTTGCGGGGTACGTCATCGACCCGTGCGCCACCGCTACGCCGCTCTGGACGAAGACGCTGGTCACACCGACGATACCGAGCGCGGCCACGGCCAACGCCCCAAAGCGCTTGAGTCGCAAGGACCTTCTCCTTCAGATCGACGGTGATCTGTGAAACGGGGACTGGGAGCGCTCCCAGAATTACGATCGCATTACCGGTGACGCCACGTCAACGACCCGTTTCAACTGGTGGCCACCGGGTACCGCTCGACCATGCGGATCGCGGTGGTCGGTCAGATAGCCCGTGACCTGGTCTTGACAGTGCCGGAGGTGCCCGAACCCGGTGGTCGGGCGACGGTCGTGGAACGTCGCGAAATGCTCGGCGGCAAGGGCTCGAACATCGCGCGGGGCACCAGGCAGCTCGGCGCAACGGCCGCGCTGGTGGGCGTCGTCGGGGACGACCGGGAGGGCCGCCTGCTGGTCGAGCGGCTCGACGCGGACGGCGTAGCGACGACCGCGGTGGTGTGCCGGGAGGGCAGCCGGACGGCTCTGATCGTGGACGTCGTGTGCGACGGCAAGTACCGGTACCTGATGGACATCCCCACGTCGACCCTCGTGACGGCGCGGGACGTGCGGGCCGCCGCGGCGACGCTGGCCGGCGCGGACGCCGTGGTCGTGCAGCTGGAGCAGCCCGCCGAGGCGGCACTGGCGGCGGTCCGCGCCGCGAGCGGGCTGGTCGTGCTGGACGGCGCGCCGGACGGGCGCGCGGCCGAACTCCTGGCCGCGGCCGACGTGGTACGCGCCGATCACGCCGAGGCGGAGGCGTTGACCGGGCGGTCGATCACCGGGGCGGACGCGGCCGTCCGGGCGGGGCGCGAGCTGCTGGCCCGCGGGCCGTCGGTGGTGGCGCTGGAGGTGCCGGGCGAGGCGAACGTGCTGACGTGGGGCGAGGACTCGGCGGTGATCGGGTTGACCGACGAGGAGGTCGTGGACACGACGGGCGGCGGTGACGCGTTCGTGGCCGCGCTGACGGTGGCTTTGGTGCGCGGTGACAACCCGGAGGACGCGGGCAGGCTGGCCACCGCCGCCGCAGGTCGCGCGGTGCGCCACCCCGGCGGCCGCACGGACCTCACCGGGCTCTCGCTAGCCGCGCGCCAGTTCGGCTAGTCGGCCGAACAGCTCCTCCGCCGACCGGAGGTGGCGCGGTTCCTCGGTGAACATCGCGCGGTGCAGGTAGGCGTAGAAGACCACGGCCGGGCCGTCCGCGAGCACGAACCGGGTCAACGGGTGCTCGACGCCGGGGCAGTACCCGGCACTGCGCGGGATCACCCGGACCGTGACATCGGTGCGGTCTACCGCAGCGCCCTCCAGGACGTAGACCGTGCAGCGGTCGGCGTCGAGCCGTTCGAAGATCGGGTTGAGGCCCAACGGCGCGAGCACGTCGATCCGTACCGCGGTCCGGCACAGCACGTTGATCACGCACGTCGCCTCGGTGCCCCAGGCGCACCACATGGTCGGATCGGGCGTCGGCGCGGCCGCGACGCCCTTCTCCAACTCGGAGATGCGTTGCGGGGACTGCTGCGTGCGGTGAGCGAGTTCGGCCACGGTCAGACCGTTGGCCTCCCGGACCCGGCGCAGTTCCAACCCCAGCAGGCGGCTGCGCAGCGCGGGCTTGCGTTCCATCGGCGATTGATCGCTTTCGGTGGCGGCGTTCCTACCCCCCCGAAGCTATCTTGATACTTATCCGACTGTCGACTCATCGATCGAGTGCACTGTCGCTACGCTCTGTGTCGCTGTGACCACAGACCGACGGGACGAAGGACATGGGCGACGGCCCGATCTCCAGCACGGTGCAGGCGTGGGAACTCGGGCTGAGGCTGCGCGAACACCGGGAACGGCTCGGGCTCACGGCGGCGGCGGTCGGCAAGACGACCGGCATCGGCGGCACCAACCTGTCCGCGATCGAGTCCGGCAAGCGCCGGCTCACGGCGGCGAAGCTCGGTGACCTCGCCGACGCGTACGAACTGCCGGATGACGAGCGCGCCGACCTCGAAGCGCTGCGGGCGCAGACCGAGCGGCGCGAGTGGTGGTACGACTACGCGCGTCTCTACTCCGACGACTTCCTGCGGTTGCTGGGCTTGGAGGCGGGCGCGGAGAAGGTCTACGAGTACGCGCCCGACCTCGTCCCCGGGTTGCTCCAGACCGCCGACTACGCACGGGCCGTGATGCGGGCCGGCACGCCTTACATCCGGCCGGTCGACGTCGGCCCCCGACTGGAAACCCGGCTGGCGCGCCAGGTCCGGCTCGAGGCCGACGACCCGTTGCGGCTCGACGTCGTGCTCGGCGAGGCCGCGTTGCGGCAGTGGGTCGGCGATCCCGAGGTGGTGCGGGGACAACTGGCGCGGCTGCTGGAAGTCCTGGACCGGATGGGTGATCACGTCCGCGTCCGCGTCATCCCGTTCACGGCCGGGGCGCACCCGCTGCTCGGCGCGGCGTTGAAGATCCTTTCCTTTCGTTCCAACAGGCTCGGCGATCTGATGTACCAGGAGACCGCGATCAGCGGTGTCATCATCGACAAGCGCCAAGTGATACTCGAATCGGCGGCGAGCTTCGCGGAGACGTTCGACCGAGCGCTCGACGACCGCGACTCGCGCGAGTTCATCGACGCGGTCTACCACGAGATGGAGCGGTACTGATGCCCAACACCCCCTCGGCCTGGTTCAAGAGCAGCTTCAGCACGGCGTCGGGTGATTGCGTCGAGGTCCGGTTCGACGGTGACGTGGTCCTGGTGCGGGACACCAAGGACCGGGGACGGGGCCCGGTGATCACCCTCGACGCGATGCGGTGGGACGGCTTCCTCCGGCAGTTGCAGGCGGGTTCGGTCGACGCGGACGGCGCGTTGACGGTCCTGCCCGCCCCGCGCGGCGGAGTGATCCTCCGCGCCCGCCACGACGGCACCGCGTTGCGCTACACGCGCGGCGAGTGGGAGATGTTCCTGCGCGGCGTGCGGGCGGGCGAGTTCACCCACGCCGCCGCCGTCGCCTGAACCGGCGGGAAGTGGACCCCTTATGGACGAGCGACGGCGGGTTCCGTAACCTGTCCGAGACCTGGGCGGGGGTAACCCGTTCGGGCCCCACCCGGCTCAAGGAGGATTGCGCGAACCGTGGCGTCGAAATCCGCTCAGCGCACCGTCCGCGCAGCCCTGACGGCGACCGCCGTCTCCGCGCTGCTCGGCGCCGCGATGCCCCTCCCCCACGCCGCCGCCGACCCCGAGGCGCCCAACGCCTCGGAGGCGTTGAAGAGGTACAACGACCTCTCCCACGAGGCCGAGGCGCTGAACGAAGAGCACCTGCGGGCGCAGGAGGCGTTGTCCAACGCGCAGGGCGCGCTGGACCAGGCCAACCGCGACCTCACCGCGGCCCAGCACGCGCAGGAGGCGTTGCGCGGCCAGGTCGACCTGCTCACCGAGGCGTCGTTCGAGGGCGCGCGGTTCAGCCAGCTGTCCGCGTTGCTGGTCAGCGACTCGCAGCAGGACTTCCTCAACCGCATGTCCGCGCTCGGCGTGCTGGCGGGTGACAACGCGGAGGCGTTGCAGGGGCTCAGCGACGCCGTCGACCTGGCCAACGACGCGGCTCGCCGGGCCACCGAGGCCGCCGGTGCCGCGAACCAGGCGATCGCCGACATCGACCAGCGCAAGATCGCGCTGGACGGGCAGATCACCGAGGCGCGCGAGGCGTACCGCTCGCTGAGCGCGGCCGACCGGGCGATCCTGAACAACAAGGGCGACATGAGCGCGATCCCGGTGCCCCCGGGCAAGGCCGGTGAGGCGTTGGCGTTCGCCCTGTCGCAGCGTGGCAAGCCCTACGTCTACGGCTCCAACGGCCCCAACTCGTGGGACTGCTCCAGCCTCATGCAGGCGGCGTACCGGTCGGTCGGCATCGCGATCCCGCGCACCACGTACGGCCAGGCCACCATCGGCCGCTCGGTGTCGCGCAACGAGGTGAAGGCCGGCGACCTGATCATCTACTACTCGGGCCAGTCGCACGTGGCGATGGCGATCGACGGGCTGCGCGCGGTGCACGCCTCGACCGAGAACGCGCCCGTGAAGGTCCAGGACATCGAGTCCATCGGACCGGTCAACGTCATCCGGCGCGTGGTCGGCTGATCCCCCCGGATGGCTGGTCGCCGTCGGCGGAGGAGTTGCACACGTCCTGACGGGCGCTCACAGTTCCCCTGTGCCTAGGCTGGACGCGGTTGAGCAGACAGCCGCGCGCTGCCGACCACACCCAGGGGTGGACATGGAGGATTTCACCGACGCCGTCACGCTCACGGCGCGCGAGGTGACCGCGGGCGTGGTGGTCGTCGCCGTGGCGGGTGAACTCGACATGGCGACGGTGCCGGTGGTGGAGGAGTACGTCCGGCCCAGGGTGGGCGACGCGAGCCGGGCCCTGGTGCTCGACCTCTCCGGGGTGACGTTCCTCGGGTCGACCGGGATCAACCTGCTGATCGCGCTGCGGGCGGAGTGCGCCGCGGCGGGCGCGGAGCTGCGGTTGGTGGCGACCACGAAGGCCGTGCTGCAGCCGCTGGAGCTGACCGACCTCACCGGCCACTTCACAATCGTGGCGGCGGTGTGCGAGGCGGGCTGAGGTGATCAGTCGTCCAGCACGGCCCAGACCACCTTGCCACCCCGCGGCCACGGGTAGCAGCCCCACGTGCGGCTCAGCGCCGACACGATCGTGAGGCCCCAGCCGCGGGGGCGCAGCGGTTCGGGTTTCGGCTCCTTGGGCGGGTCCGGGCTCTCGTCGCGCACGGCGACGGTGAGTCGGTGGCCACGCAGTTCCAGGCGCAGCACGGGCGCGGAGCGGGCGTGGCGGACGGCGTTCTCCACCAGTTCGGTGGCCACCGTGACCGCGTCGTGGGCGAAGTGGGTGACGCTGCGGCGTTCGCAGACCTCGCGGACGAACTCCCGCGCCAGCAGGCCGCTGATCAGCTCGCCGGGCAGCTGCATCTCGTCACGGGTGCGTTCGGGCGGGCGTCCGACGGCGGCCAGGGCGGCGCGCAGCCCGGCGAACCGCGGCACCGCGCCGACCGCGGCACCGCTGCGGCCGCTGCTCGCGAGCGCGCGGCGGTGACCGGGCGACTCGCCGACCAGCATCAGCGGCACGCCCGGCCACTCCGCCACCCGCAGCCACACCGTGGCGAAGACCGACAGGAACACGGGCGTGACGCACTCGAAGCCGTCGTCCAGGCGCACGATGACGGCCGTCGGCTCGTCCACCGCGCACTTGAGCAGCCCGTCGCGCAGCTCGCGGTAGGTGGTCAGGTCCAGTCGGCCGGTCGGGCGGACCACGGCCGCGCCGTCGACGTCCGTGCGGTGGAGCGCGAACGCGGTCACGCCGCCGGCTCCGGGCCTGCGGTCTCGCGTTGGCATGGCGTCACCCCGACCGGTGAATACCCGGCCGGTGCAACCCTATTCGCCTGAACGCACTCCATGGCCGGCCCGGACGGCTCACCTCAGCGGGCGGACGAGGCGACCTTCGACTTCGGGGTCCACTGCGTGTAGCCGGCCTGCTCGGCCTCGGCGACCGAGCGGAACGTGACGTCGCCCTTCATGCGCTTGTAGTACGGCGAGTCCGGGGTGTGGAAGATCATCGACTTGGAGTTCGCCTTGACCTCCAGCGACTCGGGCGCGGCAGCCGGCTCCTCGACCACGACCGGCTCGGCAACAACGACCGGCTCGGTGACGGCGACCGGCTGCTCGACCTCGGGCTCGGCCTTGGCCTCGGCGACCACGTCCTCGACGGCCGGCGGCGCTGCCGGCTCAGCGGCGGCCTGGGGTTCGGCAGCGGCCTCGGACTTCTCGGCAGCCTTCGACTCCGCCACGACCTCGGGCTCAGCGGCAACCTCGGGCTTGGTGGCGGCCTTCGACTCCGCGACAATCTCGGACTTCTGGGCGGCCTTCGGCTCCGCGGCGACCTCGGGCTCCTGGCCGGTCTTCGGCTGCTCCGCCACGGGCTCGGGCGCGACCTCGGGCTCCGGCGCCGCGACGACGACGGGAGCGGCGGCGGTGTCGTCAGCCTTGGCGGCAGGGGTGTCGCCGGGCTCGGGCTTGGCGTGCTTGGGCTTGGACCCGGGTTCGGTGGACGGCGGGTCGAGGCGGGCGCGCAGGTCGACGATGGTGGGGTTGAGGCGCAGCCAGACGACCGCCGCGCCCGCCAGGAACGCCGCCACGCACAGGACGATGGTGAACAACCAGGACACTGCCAACTCCTACGGCCACAGCTTGCGGAACAGGGACGTCGACCGGACGCGTCACGACAGGCCGCGCGCAGCTCGGCGGGCAGGGCGGGCACCGCGGGCGTCGCACCCGCCGGCAGGACGTCGATGCCACCAGCTCGACCCGAAAGCACACGACCCGTCGGCCGAATTCACCGTGTCGGGAACCACAGACTAAGGACGTGTCAAGCGGCGTTCGGCAGCACCCCCTGCCTGCAGCCGCACCGGCTGCACACCGGGTGCGCGGGCAGCCGCACGTCGGCGAGCAGCTTGCGGGCGTCGTCGAACGTCGGAACCCGTTGCCCGGGAACCAACAAGCTGTCCAGCACCTCCTGCCGGCGCCGCGCCAACTCGCGCGCCCGCTCGACCGGATCCTTGAGCCGGGCGCGCACCCGCTCCCGCGACTGCTCACGGGCCAGGCTGCCCGCCGTGCTCAACGGCCGCCGGGGGCGCGGCTCGACCAGGCGGGCGTTGCGCCGGTTGATGCGCCACCAGGCGCCCAGCGTCATGCCCGCCACCGGGGGGCGCGCACGCCGCGCGCCCCCCTGCCACCACGAGCGCAGCCGCGCACGGAGGAAGTCGTGCGCCACCTGGTCGCGGCTCCTCGGGCTGCCCTGCCTGGTGCCGTCCGGCCTGCGGTCGACCGCCGCGAGCAGGGCATCGACGCTCCACCCCTCGCCGAACCAGGGCTCGACGACCCGGCGCACGGCGGCGCGGTGGGCGTCGGGCCAGGTCGCGCGCAGGCAGAGCGCCTCGACCGCCGTGTCGATCTCGGCGTCGGTCTCGGGGATGACACGGCCGGGCCACTGACGGGGATCGAGTCGAACACGCATCGCATGACTCCCTTCGAACGCGTACCGAACATCCGTTCGAGATAGTGCCACCGACCACCGACAATTCCGCTTCCTAAGATTTGACTTATATAAGCTGAGACTGAAAGATGCTGGTCGTGCACGCGTTCGACGTCCTCGGCGACCCGGTCCGTCGCCGCATCTTGGAGCTGCTCTCCGACGGCGAGCAGACCTCCGGCGCGGTCACGGAGGTGGTCCGCCGGGAGTTCGGCATCTCGCAGCCCGCCGTCTCCCAGCACCTGCGGGTGCTGCGCGAGAACGGCTTCGCCCGCGTCCGCGCGGAGGGCACCCGGCGCCTCTACGCGGTGGACGACCGAGGCCTGCGCGAGGTGGACGAGTGGCTCGACCGGTTCCGCCGGTTCTGGAGCGGGCACCTCGACGCGCTGGCCACCGAACTCGCGCGCGGCAAGCGCGAGAGGCGACTCAAGGAGGAACAACAGTGATCGACATCGCCGGCCGGCTCAAGGCCATCCACCGCGAGGTGAGCGAGGGCTCGGAGGAGACCATCGGTGTGCTGCTGCGCCGCACGTACGACGCGGCGGCGGCGGACGTGTGGGACGCGCTGACCGACCCGGACCGGCTCAAGCGCTGGTTCCTGCCGGTCGGCGGCGACCTGCGGGAGGGCGGGACCTTCCAGGTGGAGGGCAACGCGAGCGGCGAGGTCCTCACGTGTGCGCCACCGAAGCTGCTGCGGGTGACGTGGGGTGCCCCGTCCAGCGTCGTGGAACTGCGCCTCACCGAGGACGGCGACGAGCGCACCACCGTCGAGCTGGAGCACACCGTGCCCAAGACGATGGCGGGCAGCGGCGCGGGCGCGCTGTACGTCGGGCCCGGCTGGGACGAGGCGCTGCTCAGCCTGGCCCGGTTCCTGGCGGCCGAGGTGGCCGACGACCCGGTGGCCGCCAGGAACACGCGGGAGATGCAGGAGTACAACCTGGGGACCATCGACGCGTGGACGGCGGCGGTCGAGGCCTCGGGCACCGCGACGGACGAGGAGCTGGCGGCGGCCGTCACGGCGGCGAAGGCCCAGTACGCGCCGGACCTCACCTGACGCCTACGGTTCCGAGACCTCGGATTCGACCGCGTCCAGCGTCGTCTCGATGCCGTCGAAGCCGGGGTCCACGGGTGCCGCGTCGTCGGCACGGCACCCGGTCACCGCGAACAGCAGCACGAAGGCGGCGACCACGGCCCTCACTTGGCGCCGCAGTGCTCGGCTTGGAAGGTGTCCACGCGACGCTGGGCGTCACCCAGCTTGGCCAGCTGACCGTCGCGCCGCTCCAACCGGCGTTCCAGTCGCGAGACCCGGGCGGTGTTGCCCACGTCGCGCGCCTTCTGCGCCTGTGCCCGCAGCCACGCCGTCGACCCCGGCACGTCGGCACCGCCGTTGATGCGGGTGGTGAGCCGGGTGATGCGCTCCTCAACCTTCGGCGCCCGCTCCTCGCACAGCTTCTTCACCTGTTCGGGGCTGATCGTGATGGGCGAGTAGTCCTGGGCGGCGGCGACGCCGGTGGACGTGAGGCCGAAGGCGGCGGTCGCGATGACCGCGAGGCGAATCCAAGTGTCCATGGCGACCACCATGGCGGGACAGGGTGTGGAGCCCGTGCGACGAATGTTCGGATCACGCAAAGTTCTCGAAACCGGCCCGTTTCACCCGCCACCCCAGCGGCAACCCTCTCCCCCATGACCGACACCTTGTGGGACGAGTTCCACCGCGTAGTGAACATGACCTCGCACGAACTGGAGGACTGGCTGCGCACCCGCTCGGCGGACGAGCAGAGCGAGACCGTGCCCGAGCACGCGGGCACGCCGACCGGCCAGGAGGTGCTGCGGGTGCTGCGCAAGCGCCGCACGGACCTGACCACGGAGGACGTCAAGGTGATGCGCAAGGTCGTGGACCGGGTGCACGAGCAGCGGCGCGACGACCTGGAGCCGACGGCGGGCGAGGCGCACTGGCGGCACCGGCTCATGTCCATCGGCCACGACCCGCTGAAGCCGGCTTGAGCTTCAGCCCCGGTGGGCGGCGCCGACTTTCTCGGCGTCCCCCAACCGCACGCCCGCCTCGGGCACCAGCCCGAACTGCACGACCTGGCGGCGGGCGAGGAGGTCGGTGAGCCAGTCCACGGCCACCCGCAGCCGGTTGCCGGGCATCGCCAGCAGGTGGTAGCCGCGGGCCACGGCCTTCGCGGGCAGGCCGGTCAGCGGCACGTGCAGCGGGTCGGCCACCGCCTGTGAGCCGGCCAGGTCGACCACGAAGCCGAGGTCGCGGTGCCGATAGGTGCCGACCGTGCCGTGGCCGAGGGAGGCGGCGACGTTGCGCCCGGCGAGCTTGCCCTGGCGCTGAGCGTGTTGCGCGGTCATGGGTGTCGGCTTGCCGTCGTTGAACACGTCCGGCACGGCCGCCACGTCACCGGCGGCGAACACGTGCGGGTGCGTCGGCACGGCCAGCGTCGGGTCGACCACCACCCGACCCTTCACGGTGGCCAGCGAGACGGACTCCACCAACGGGTCCGGCCGCACGCCCACGCACCACACCACCGTCCGGGTCGGGATCTCGCTGCCGTCGGTCAGCTTCGCGCAGTGCGCGGTGACCTCCTCGACGCTGGTCTCCAGCCGCACGTCCGCGCCACGGGCCCGCAGCACCCGCGCCGCCGGTCCGGACAGCCGTTCGTCCAGGCCGGGCAGCACGCGCGGCGCCATGTCGACCAGCACCCACTTCACCTCGGACTCCGACAACCCGTTGCGCCCGCGCAACGCCGACCGGGTGAGCTGCTGGCCCTGCGCCACCAGTTCCGTGCCCGTGTACCCGGCGCCGACCACGACGAACGTCGCGCGCGCGGCCCGTTCGGCCGGGTCGGTGGCCTGCTCGGCCAACTCCACCTGCCGCAGCACGTGGTCGCGCAGGAACACCGCCTCGGCGACCGACTTGAACCCGAACGCGTGCTCGGCCACCCCCGGGATCGACAGCAGCCGGGTGACCGAGCCCGCCGTCAGCACGAGCCGGTCCCACTCCAGGACGTGCTCGCGCCCCTCGACGTCGACCGCGGTGCACGTGCGCGCGGCCAGGTCGAGCCCGGTGGCGTGCGCCTGCACCAGGCGGGTGCGCGGCAGCTTGGGGCGCAGCGGCACGGCCACCCGGCGCGGGTCCAGCGATCCGCCCGCGACCTCGGGCAGCAGCGGGACGTAGAGCATGTAGTCGGTGGGGTTGACCGCCACCAGTTCGGCGGCGTCGGCGGGCAGCACGCGTTCCAGCGTCCGCAGGCAGTGGTAGCCCGCGAAGCCCGTTCCGACGACCAGCACGCGCGGCTCGCCCATGACCGTTCCCTCCGCCGATGTGCGTTCCGCCAGCGGGTACCCCGCGGTCGGACGGGGTAGACAACGACCATGGCCCTGGGACTGCCCGACGCGATCACCGCCTGCCTCTTCGACCTCGACGGCGTGCTGACCAGCACGGCCGTGCTGCACCGCCGCGCGTGGCGGCGCACGTTCGACGACTTCCTGCGCCCGCGCGGCGAGCCTCCGTTCGCCGAATCGGATTACCTCAAGTACGTGGACGGCCGGCCCCGGTACGACGGGGTGCGCGAGTTCCTCGCCTCGCGCGGCATCACGTTGCCCGAGGGCGAGCCCGACGACCCACCCGACGCGGACACCGTGCACGGCGTCGGCAACCGCAAGAACGACCTGCTGGAGGCGATCATCCGACACGAAGGTGTGACGCCCTACGCGGGTACGGTGCCGTACCTGCGCGCGGTCGAGGACGAAGGATTGGGCATCGGTGTGGTGACGTCATCGGCCAACGCCCGCAAGGTGCTCGACGCGGCGGGCCTGAGCCCGTTCGTGCGGGCGCTGGTGGACGGCGTGGTCATCAGCCGCGACGGGCTCAAGGGCAAGCCCGCGCCGGACTCGTTCCTGGTGGGCGCCCGGCTGCTGGGCGTGAGCCCGGAGCACGCGGCGGTGTTCGAGGACGCGCTGGCGGGCGTGCGGGCCGGTCGAGCGGGCGGGTTCGGGCACGTCGTGGGCGTGGACCGGACCGGTCAGCGGGAGGCGTTGCTGGCACACGGCGCGGACGTCGTCGTCGAAGACCTCGCGGAGCTGCTGTGACCGGTTGGGAGATCCACCCCTGGATGGTGCGCTGGGACGGCCTCGCGGTGGACCAGCTGCGCCGGACCGAGTCGGTGTTCGCGCTGTCCAACGGGCACATCGGCCTGCGCGGCACGCTGGACGAGGGCGAGCCGCGCGGCCTGCCCGGCACCTACCTCAACGGCTTCTACGAGGCGCACGCGCTGCCGTACGGCGAATCCGGCTACGGCTACCCCGAGGCCGGGCAGACGGTCGTCAACGTCACCGACGGCAAGGTGATCCGGCTGCTGGTCGAGGACGAGCCGCTGGACATGCGCTACGGCCGGGCCCACGCGCACCAGCGGGAGCTGGACTTCCGCACCGGCACGCTGCGCCGCTGCACGGAGTGGGAGTCGCCGACCGGCCGCCGGGTGACCGTGCGCACCGAGCGGCTGGTGTCGCTGACCCAGCGGGCCGTCGCGGCGATCCACTACGAGGTCGTGCCGGACGAGGACGTGCAGCTGGTCGTGCAGTCCGACCTGCTGGCCAACGAGCCGGTGGAGAACGAGGGCGACGACCCGCGGGTGGCGGCGGCGCTGAACGAACCGCTGGTGTCGGAGTTCGCGCACGCCGAGGACTACCGGGCGGTGCTGGCGCACCACGCGCGCAACTCGGGGCTGCGGATGGCCGCCGCGATGGACCACGAGCTGGAGGTCGAGGACGGCGTGCGCACCGAGATCCACGCCGAGGGCGACCTGGCCCGCTTCACCGCGGCCGTGGACGTGCCCGCCGGGGGGAAGCTGCGGCTGGTCAAGTACCTGGGTTACGGCTGGTCCGCGCAGCGGTCGATCCCCGCGCTGCGCGCCCAGGTGGAGGCGGCGCTGGCGGGCGCGCGGCAGACCGGCTGGGACGGCCTGCTGGCCGAGCAGCGCCGGTTCCTGGACGACTTCTGGGAGGCCGCCGACATCGAGCTGCACGGCGACGACGAGTTGCAGCAGGCGCTGCGGTTCGCGCTGTTCCACATCATGCAGGCGGCGGTGCGCGGCGAGACGCGGGCGATCCCGGGCAAGGGGCTGACCGGCCCGGGGTACGACGGGCACGCGTTCTGGGACACCGAGATGTTCGTGCTGCCCGTGCTGGCCTACACCGTGCCGGAGGCGGCGCGGGACGCGTTGCGGTGGCGGCACTCGACGCTGCCCAAGGCGCGGGAGCGGGCCGAGGTGCTCGGCCAGCGCGGCGCGGCGTTCCCGTGGCGGTCGATCAGCGGCGCGGAGTGCTCGGCGTACTGGCCCGCGAGCACGGCCGCGTTCCACGTCAACGGCGACGTCTCGCACGCCGTGCTGCAGTACGTCAACGCCACCGGCGACCGCGCATTCGAACGGGAGTGCGGCGGCGAGATCCTGGTGGAGACGGCGCGGCTGTGGACGTCGCTGGGGCACCACGACCAGCACGGCGGGTTCCGCATCGACGGGGTGACCGGGCCGGACGAGTACTCGGCCGTGGTGGACAACAACATCTACACCAACCTGATCGCGCAGAAGAACCTGCGCGGTGCGGCGGAGGCGTGCGAGCGGCACCCCGACGTGGCCGATCGGCTGGACGTGACCGCCGAGGAGGTGCAGTCGTGGCGCAAGGCCGCGGACGGGATGCTGATCCCGTTCGACGACCTGCTCGGCGTGCACCAGCAGGCCGAGGGGTTCACCTCGCACGCCGAGTGGGACTTCGAGAACACCGACCCCGACGAGTACCCGTTGCTGCTCAACCGGCCGTACTTCGACCTGTACCGCAAGCAGGTGGTCAAGCAGGCCGACCTGGTGCTGGCGATGCACGTGCGCGGTGACGCGTTCACGCCGGAGCAGAAGGCGCGCAACTTCGCCTACTACGAGTCGCGGACGGTGCGCGACTCGTCGCTGTCGGCCGGGTCGCAGGCCGTGCTGGCGGCCGAGGTGGGAGCGTTGCGGCTGGCCTACGACTACCTGGCCGAGGGGGCGTTCACCGATCTGCACGACCTGCACCGCAACGTCCACAACGGACTGCACATGGCGTCGTTGGCGGGCGCGTGGGTCGGCCTGGTGGCCGGGTTCGGCGGGATGCGCGACCACGACGGCGAGCTGTCGTTCGCGCCGCGCCTGCCGCCGGGGCTGACCAGGATGGCGTTCCGGATGTCGTGGCGCGGCACCCGGTTCGCGGTGGAGGTCGAGGGCGGTTCGGTCACCTACCGGATCGTCACCGGCGGGGTGCTGCGCACCAGCCACCACGGCGAGCCGATCGTGGTGGAGCCGGGCCACCCGGTCACGATGTCCACACCGGACCCGCCGGAACCGCCCGAGCTGACCCAGCCGCCGCACCGCGCCCCGGCGCGGAGGGTGCCGCCGGTCCGCTGATCGTTCACAGGCGTTCCGGGGGTGGGCGGAACGCCGGAACCAGGGCCGGGCAAGGAGATCGGCGATGAGGTGCCCGGCCGGACTCTTGGGGGGAGGGGAGTCCGGCCGGGACTTGTCAGGCGGCCAGTTGGGGGGCGGTGGCCGCCTAAGCCCTCATCGCAGGCACGGGTACCCCTGTTACCGGAGTTCAACCATCCGATTTGGCCTTGGCACCGTGATCCGCGTCATCACCCGCCAGAGCGCACCGTCCACTGCCTCGTGCAGGGGCTTGACCAGCGCGGACGATCTCCGCGGCCGGGCGGGCGCGCTCGGCCGGCCGCGACGCGGAAGGTAACCCACAGGAGTGAGAGGGGCAGCGCTGCGGCCCGCGGCCGGACAGGATGCCGAAACGTGAGCTCAACACCGATCTACGACGAGTTGGCGGCCACCTACCTCGCCGACCTCATCCCCGAGCCGGCCGGTTCCGACGGGCCGGCGGAACCGGCCGAGCGGCCCGCGCCCCCGGCCGCGCCGTCCGCACCGCGGCCCCAGCCGCAACCCCGTCCGAAGGTCTGAACCACTTCCGATCTTGACACCGCCTCGCGCAGCGGAGTAGGACGAACGCAGCCCGTAAAGGTCGCCTACCCCGAAGGGTGGAGCGGAATGCGTGGACGAGCGCTGCTCCTGGCAGCAGCCCTGTTCGCCGCCGGCGCGTGCAACGCAGAGCAGATCGACCCCCCTGAACAGGTGACACTGACCTGGTGGGACTACCTGAACCACTCCCCCATGGCGGACCAGGCCGTGGACAGCCTCCTCACCCGTTACCAGACCGAACACCCCGACGTGCGGATCGAGCGGACGTCCCTGCCCCGCGCCGAGTTCCAGGCCAAGCTCGCCGAGGCGACCGCGTCCGGCGTGTTCCCCGACATCGCCGCGGTCGACACCACCGACCTGCCCCGGCTGGCCGAGGGCGGCGCCCTGGCCGACGTCACGGACCGCTTCGACCGGTGGGACGTCGGCGACCGGTTCCTCCCGCCGGTGCGCGACAGCGTCGTCCACGAAGGCCGCGTGCACGGCGTCCCGCTGCGCACCACCACCACCGCGCTCGTCTACCACCGGGACCACTTCACCGCGGCCGGCCTCACCGACCCGCCGACGACCTGGGCGGGGCTGCGTGCCGCGGCGAAGGCCCTGACCACGGCCGACCGGTCCGGCCTGTGCTTCGGCGCGAAGGACGACGACCTGACCGCCACGCTCCTGCCGCTGCTGTGGCAGGCGGGCGGTGACGTCACCGACCTCGGCGACGAGGCGTCCCTCGACGCCCTCGCCCACCTCGACGGCCTGGTGAACGCCGACCGGAGCACCCCGGCGGACGTGCTGGGCTGGACCGACGCCGACGCGCGGCAGCGGTTGGCCGAGGGTCGCTGCGCGATGGCGGTCACCGGGCCGGCCGCGATCCCCGAGCTCAACCAGGCGGGGCTGGACTGGGCGGCGGCGCCGCTGCCCGACGGCGCGGCGGGTGCGGCGGGGCTGCTGGGCGGCGAGACCTGGGTGATCGGCCGCCACGGCGAGGTCGACCGGGCGTGGGACGTGCTCACCTGGCTGGCCGAGCACCCCGACAACACCACCGAGTTCGGCGGCGGCCTCGGCGCGCTGCCCAACCGCACCGACACCGTGGACGACCTGGCCTGGCGGTGGGACCCGAACGTGCCCGGTTTCACCGGTGGGCTGGGGTCGGCGCGCAACCGCACCGCGTACGGCGCGAAGTACCCGGAGGTGTCCCGCGCGCTCGCCACCATGGCCACCCGGGTGCTCACCGGCGAGCGACGCCCCGATCAGGCGACTGCGGACGCCAGGGCGGAGATCGACCGGCTGCTGCGCTGACCGGGCGGCACGGGCGTCGACCTGCCGCGACCCGCCGATCAGCCGTAATGCCGGACCGTGTTGCGCGATCTGACCCATAGGGGTAATGCACCGGCGGCCGAGGGTGAGCCGAACGGGCCCGGGTAACCCCGTGTCATGCGGAACGAGGCAGTCTTGACCGAACGGCGTACGGGGAAGAAGACCCGGCCGGGGACCGAGGCCGGGAGCCGCTCCTTCAGCCGGGCTCAGCTGCTCGCGCTCCTGGTGGGCGTGCTGCAGATCGTGCTCGCGTCCTTCCCGTTCCTGCCGATGGGCGACGGCGCCATCCACACCCTGTACGTGTGCACGGGCGTGGCCGGGGTCCTGCTCGCGTGGCAGCACCGGCACGCGCGGATGTACGGCGTGCTCCTGCTGCTGCTCTACGGTCAGCTGTTCATCACCGACGCGGAGGAGACCGGCGTCCTGGGCCTGCCGACGTGGGAGACGCTGGCGTACGGGCGGGCCGCCCTGGCGGGCGTGGTGATCGCGCTGGTGCCCGCGTTCAAGCGGCGGTAGTCGCCCGCGGTCAGGGTGCCGTCGGGGTGGAAGCGGAGCTTGGCGTCGCCGCTGCGCGCGATCGACTCGAACATCGCGAGGTCGGACTTGGTGGTGGGCCGCCAGTACATGTGGGCGCCGTGGGTGACGCCCATGTCCATCGACATCATGGTCGCCACCGCCCGGTCGTACCGGCGCCGGCTCAGGTCCGCACCACCGGAGGCGCGGATGTCGAACACGTCGTGGTCGCCGGTCAGGGGCCGCAGCCTGCCGCGCCGGTCGAAACCGTGCACCACGCCGTCCCGCACGACGTACTCGCCGCGCCGCTCGAACCGGTCCATCTTGTCCCGCAGCGCCTCGAACTCGACGCGCCGCTGGTCGTAGCGGCGCAGCAGCCGGTCGTGCAGGTCGAAGCGGGGTAACTCGGGCCGGAAGTAGCCGACCAGGCCGCGGTGGCGGCGGGCCGCGCCGAGCCGGACGTCGAGGTCGTCGATGGTCTTGGCCTTCACCGCCTCGGGTTTGGGCAGCGCGCCCTCGCGCAACCACGCCACCGCGTGCGGGTTCGTCGCCCGCACGTCGATGACCAGGTCCTGCTCGGCGGCCACCTGCTGGAACTTGCGGGCGTTCTCGATCGGCATGCCGAAAACCGGCTCCACCGACGACAGGGGGAAGAGGTGATCAGTGCGCACGGCTATTAAGGTCCGCCCCAAATGGGCGTGCACCAGCCCGCCGCCTTCGGTTAGCTCGAAGCGTGACCCCTGATTCACTGATCGGACTGCTGGCCGAACCCGAACGGTTGCGCGTGGCCGCCGCGCTGGTCCTGGGCGCCCGCACGAGTGCGGACATCACCGCGGCGACCGGGTTGGACGTTCGGAGGGTCGAGAACTCGTTGCGCCGACTGCGGTCGGCGGGACTCGTCGTCACCGACGGGTCGGGCTTGCGACTGCGCGAGGAACTGTTCAAGGAGGCCACCCGGGTCGAACAGGCGAACCGGGCCCCGGAGGACCCGTTCGTGCGAGATGGGCGGCTGGTGAAGCTCCCCGCGCAGCGCGGGCGCAGGCGGGCGGTGCTCGAACAGGTGAGCACCGCGTTCGAGCCGGGTAGACGGTACCCCGAGCGGGACGTGGTGGAGGTGCTGAAGCGGTGGTGCGACGGCGGTGAGGTCGACCACGTGACCGTGCGGCGGTACCTCGTGGACGAAGGCCTGCTCAGCCGGGCCGACGGCGAGTACTGGCGGTCCGGCGGCCCGGTGAGCGTCTAGCGCGGCCGGTGCGCGATGAGTGTCTGGCGCGGCCGGTCGCGCGGTGAGTGTCGGGCGCGGCCGGCGGCGCGACGGTGCGGCCGTGGGTCGTTCTGTGGTCGGATGTTCGTAGGTCGGGTGTTCGGCGGGGATCAGCCGAACGTGTCGGGGTCGGGGCCGGTGCGCTCGTCCCGGTCCAGGCCCTTGATGCGCTCCATGTCCTCGGCGTCCAGCTCGAAGTCGAACAGGGCGAAGTTCTCCGCGATGCGGCTGGGCGTCACCGACTTGGGGATGACCACGTTGTCCAGCTGCACGTGCCAGCGCAGCACCACCTGTGCCGGTGTGCGGCCGTGCTTGGCCGCGATCCCGGTGATGACCGGGTCGGACAGCAGCGCGCCGCCCTGCGCCAGCGGGCTCCACGCCTCGGTCGCGATGCCGTGCCGGGCGTGGAAGGCGCGCAGGTCGGCCTGCTGGAGCCACGGGTGCAGCTCGACCTGGTTCACCGCGGGCACCGCGCCGGTGGCCTCCACGATCCGCTCCAGGTGGGCGGGCTGGAAGTTGGACACGCCGATCGCCCGGACCCGGCCGTCGGCGTGCAGCTTGCCCAGCGCGCGCCAGCTGTCGACGTACCGGTCCTGCTTGGGTGCGGGCCAGTGCACCAGGTACAAATCGACCCGGTCGAGGCCGAGCCGGTCGGCGCTGGTGTCGAACGCGCGCAGCGCCTCGTCGTAGCCTTGGTCGGAGTTCCACAGCTTGGTCGTCACGAAGATGTCATCGCGCGGCACGGACGAGTCGGCGACGGCCCGGCCGACGGGCTGCTCGTTGCGGTAGGCGGCGGCCGTGTCGATGCTGCGGTAGCCGACCCGCAACGCCTCGGTCACCGCGGCGTAGGTGTCCTCAATGGACACCTGGAAGACACCGAAACCGAGCTGCGGCATGGTGACGCCGTTGTTCAGGGTGATGGTCCTCATGGGCATCATCATGCCCGCTGTCAACGCTTCCCACGGGCTGGAGCGCGGTGACGGGCGGTGGAGCGGGACGCACCGATCGGGTGAGGTCGGGGTCTCGAAAGCAAAAGATAAAGAGCGTCCTCGCCGGACGCTGGCGTTTTAACCCGTTTGTGCTGGTCGGTC
>NZ_LWLC01000021.1:0-121786 GCF_001905065.1 Saccharothrix sp. CB00851 | reverse complement strand
TCGATATAGCGGAACAGCTCGTTCTCGGCCTCGTCACGGGTGCGCCAGGCGCGGCGGTAGACCAGTTCGATCTTCAACGTGGAGAAGAAGTTCTCCATCAGGGCGTTGTCGTACGAGTCGCCGACCGACCCCATCGAAGGCAGAATCCCGTTGTCTTTCAACCGTTCCGCGAAGCGAAAGGCCGTGTAGGTCGATCCTCGGTCGCTGTGGTGGATCAACTGCCCGTCGCGCACGTCGCGGGACCAGATCGCGTACTCCAGAGCGCCCAGGACCAGTTCGGTGTCGCAGCGGTCTGAGGTCTTCCAGCCCACGATCCGGTTGGAGAACGCGTCGCGCACGGCCGCGAGCCAGAAGGTGCCCTCACCGGTACGGATCCGGGTGGCGTCGGCGACCCACAACCGGTCCGGCGCGGGTGCACTGAAGTTCCGGTTCACCCGATCGGGCGCTGGCGCGGCCCGTGGATCCCGCCTGGTCGACGGCGTCCGCCACTGTTTGCGCAGGAACGCACCCTGCAGCCCGGCCTGGCGCATCAGCCGCTCGACCCGCTTGCGCGACACGCGGATACCCCGGCGGCGCAGCACCTGGTGCACCCGCGGACTGCCGTAGGTCCCGCCCGAGGCAGCGTGGATGTCGATGATCTCGGTCGTGATCGCCCGGTCGTCGCGCTCACGTCGGGACGGGTCGGCCTGGCGGGCCACCCAGCCGCGGTAGGTGGAAGAGGCGATGCCCAGGACCCGGAGGACGAACTCGACCCCGAAGCGGTCGCGAAGCTGCTCGACGAGCTTCACGACCGTCGCCGGGTCGGGTCGAGTTCCGCCGCGAAAAACGCGGACGCGGTCTTGAGGATCTCGTTGGCCCGCTTGAGCTCCGCGTTCTCCTTGCGGAGGCGGCGCAGCTCCTCGGACTCGGTCGCGGTGGGCCGGTCTTCCCGCTCGCCGCGGTCGGCCTCGTCCTGCCGGATCCAGTTCCGCAACGCCTCGTGATGCACACCCAGCTGCTCGGCAAGGCGCCTGATCACCGGCTTGGGCTCCGACTCCCGGTACAACCGGACCGCACGGGCCCTCAACTCGTCGGGGTACTTCTTCGGTGGTGCCACGGACGACTCCCTTCAGGTCCTATCGGACCATGTCTGGAAAGCCATCGAGCTACCGGGGGAACCTCATCGAGGACGATCCGATCGGAAAGGGGCACGATGGCAGGGCGTGAGCGCAAGCTCCAGGCCGTATCCGCCGACACCCCAGAGCGGGCCGACGCCACCGCCGAGGAGTTGCTGGCCCTGGTGGCGCGCGGTGACGACAAGGCGTTCGCGCGGCTGTACGACGTGGTGGCGGGCAGAGTGTTCAGCCTCGTGCGTCGTGTGGTGCGTGATCACGCGCAGTCGGAGGAGGTCACGCAGGAGGTGTTGGTGGAGGTGTGGCGGACCGCCGCCCGCTTCGACCCGGGGCGGGGCAGTGCGCTGGCGTGGGTGATGACGATGGCGCACCGCCGGGCCGTGGACCGGGTCCGCTCGGCGCAGTCCGCGACCCGCCGGGAGGACCTGGCCGCCCGCCTCGACGTGGAGACGCCGTTCGACGCGGTCAGTGAGCAGGTGGCGGCACGCATCGAGCGGCGGCAGGTGCGTCGCTGCCTGTCGACGTTGACGGACCTGCAGCGGGAGTCGATCCTGCTGAGCTACTTCCGGGGCTACACCTATCCGGAGACGGCTTCGGTGCTCGGCATCCCGCTGGGCACGGTCAAGACCAGGATGCGGGACGGTTTGATCAGGCTCCGAGACTGCCTGGGGGTGACCCGATGACCGACGACACCGCGCGTATCGAAGCGCACACGTTGATCGGCGCTTACGTGCTCGACGCCCTCTCCGACGCCGAGCGGCGCCTGTTCGAGGAGCACCTCGCGGGCTGCTCGGGCTGTGCGCAGGAGACGGCCGATCTGCTCGAGGCCACCGCGCTGCTCGCCGGCGAGAGCTCGGTCGAACCCCCTGCCCACCTGCGCGACCAGGTGCTGGCTGCGGTGGCCCACGCCCGCCAGTTGCCGCCGCGGACCGACGACCGGACCGACCAACCGTCCCAAGTGGTCGCACTGCATTCAGGTGGATCCACCGGGCGAAGCCGGTGGCTGCGCAGGACCGCCACGCTGGCCGCCGCGGCGGGCATCGCGGTCGCCGTGACGCTGGGCATCCAGGCCGTGGACACCAACAACCGACTGGAACGCGACCTGCGCGCCCTGGAGCAGGTCAACACCCGCAACAGCGAGGTCGCCGAGTTGCTGGCCGCACCGGACGCCAAGCTCGTGCGCGGTGACGTGGCAGGCGGCGGCACGGGCACCGTCGTGGCGTCGTCGGCCAGGGGACAGGTGGTGTTCCTGGCCCACGGGCTGGCGCCGTTGCCCGAGGACCGCACCTATCAGCTGTGGTTGATCGGTGCCGACGGGCCACGTCCGGCCGGTCTGCTCACGTCCTCCGACGGACCGTCCGATCCGTTGCTGGCCAGTGGTTTCACCGGCAGGGAAGCCGTGGGGCTGACCGTGGAGCCCCAGGGTGGCTCCCCGCAACCTACGACCCCGACCGTGGTGGTCCTTCCGCTCGTGTGAGCCATATCCGCCCGAACGGCAATCCGCGGGGTCGCCGGCTGCGAAGACCTGGTATGAACGCATCCACGTCCAGGCAGTCGTCCGATCCCGCGGTGCCGCGGCTGCCGCTGTGGGCGGCCGCGGTGGTGGGCCTGGTCGCCGTGGCCGCCGCGTTGGCCGCGGGACACCTCGTGGCCGCGCTGATCGACCCGTTCGCCTCACCGTTCCTGGCCGTGGGCAACACCGCGATCGATTTGACACCGCACCCGGTGAAGGACTTCGCGATCCGCACGTTCGGCGAGAACGACAAGATCGTGCTGCTGGCCGGCATGGCCTTCGTCATCGCCGCCGCCGCTGTGGTGGCCGGGTTGCTGTCCCGCCGCAGCCCGCTGCCCGGGACCATCCTGGCCGCGGCACTGGGCTTGCTCGGCGGCGCGGCGGTGCTCACCCGCCCGACCTTGGGCACGATCGCCGTGCTCGCACCGTTGACCAGCCTGGTCGTCGGCGTCGCGGTCTTCCGGTGGCTACACCGGCTCGCTCCCCGCATCTCGGCGGGCGAGCCCGCTGCGGACGAGCCGCAGTCCGCCGACGACACAATGGAAAGCGCCGGTCAGCCAGAGACGCGTGCGCTGGACTGGTCGGTGCCCGGCTTGGGCCGTCGTCGTTTCCTGATCACGTCCACCGCCGTGGCCGCCGCGGCGGGCGCGACCGCGGCGGCGGGGCAGTTCGTCGGCGGCCGGGTCGACGTGGAGGCCTCCCGCCGTGCCATCCGCCTCGTCCCGGACGAGACCGCGCCGCCGATCCCGGCCGGCGCTGACTTCGCCGGTGACGGAACGCCGACTTTCATCACGTCCAACGCGGACTTCTACCGGGTGGACACCGCGTTGTCCGTGCCGAGGATGCGGGCGCAGGACTGGCGGCTGCGCGTGCACGGCATGGTCGAGCGTGAACTGGTGCTCACCTACGACGACCTGCTGAACCGGCCGTTGGCGGAGAAGACGATCAGCCTGTGCTGCGTGTCCAACGAGGTCGGAGGGCCGTACATCTCGACCACGAACTTCATCGGCGTGTCCCTGCGCGACATCCTCACCGAGGCAGGCGTGCGACCGGGCTCGGACCAGCTCGCGACGCGCAGCGTGGACGGCTGGACTTGCGGCACCCCGGTCGAGGACATCATGAAACCCGACAGCGACGCCTTGCTGGCCATCGGCATGAACGGCGAGCCGCTGCCCGCCGAGCACGGCTTTCCGGTGCGGATGGTGGTGCCGGGCCTGTACGGGTTCGTCTCGGCGACCAAGTGGCTGGTCGACGCCGAACTCACCACCTTCGCCGACTTCGACGCCTACTGGGTCAAGCGCGACTGGGCACGACGTGCCCCGATCAAGACCATGTCCCGCGTCGACCGGCCCAAAGCGTTCGAGCAGGTGCCGGCCGGCCGGTTCGTGGCCGCCGGGGTGGCCTGGGCGCAGCACAAGGGCGTCGACAAGGTGGAGGTCCGGGTCGACGGCGGCCCTTGGCAGGCCGCGAAGCTCAGCACCGAGGTCAACGTCGACACCTGGCGGATGTGGCGCGCCGAGCTCGACCTGCCCGCCGGCTCCCACACGTTGGAAGTGCGGGCCACCGACCGGACCGGCTACACCCAGACCGCCGACCGGGCCGAGCCGATCCCGGACGGCGCCGCCGGGTGCCACACGATCGTGTTCACCGCACGGCCCTGACCAGCCTCGCAACGGCCGGTGCGGAAACCGCTCAAGTTTTTCCCGGATTGACCAATCCGTCGCCCCACCGGCACCGAACCACTCATGACAAGCCGGCAAGCACAAGGTCCGGCCACCGTCCTCAAAGGAGCAACTCCCATGCGCAGCACCCGGCTCGCGTCCGCGATCGGCGTCCTCACCGCGGCCCTGATCTCCGTCGCGGCGTGCAGCAGCGGCGAACAGGCCGCCTCGAACACCACCTCGGCCGCCGCCACGACGACGACCACCACGACCAGCAGCGCGGCGATGAGCGACGGCGTCACCAAGACCAGTGACGTGTTCGGCGCCGGCTGCGCCAGCCTGCCCGCCGAAGCCACCGACGAGGGCTCGCTCGACGGCATGGTCGACGACCCGGTCGCCACCGCCGCGAGCAACAACCCTCTCCTCAAGACGCTCGTGGCCGCCGTGAAGGAAGCCGGTCTCGTGGACACCCTCAACAAGGCCGACGCCAAGTACACGGTCTTCGCGCCCTACGACCCCGCCTTCGAAGCCCTCGGCCAGGACACCGTCAACGCCGTGCTCGCCGACAAGCCGAAGCTCACCTCCATCCTGACCTACCACGTCGTGCCGCAGCGCATGGACAAGGACGGCATCCTGTCCTCCGCCACCCTGCCCACCGTCCAGGGTGGAACGCTGAAGGTCGAGGGCTCAGGCGACAACGTCACCGTCAACGGTGCCAAGGTCCTGTGCGGCAACATCCCGACCGCCAACGCCACGGTCTTCGTCATCGACAAGGTCATGATGCCCACCTCCTGATCCGCACCGCTCCGCGCGAGAAGAGCCGCGGCTACTCTCCCCGTGGCCGCGGCCCTCCTCCCGTTTCGCCCGTCCAGGTGTCACTCGATGGCGTGAACTTCCTGCGCCGTCTCGTGGTGGCGTCGCGGTTGGCCAGACCACTTCGTCGTACAGGCAATCCGGATCGAAGCCAGCGCCGAACACCTTGTGCAAGGGCAGATCGTTTCGACCCCGCCAGGAAGAGGAACGAAGATGAGTCGACTTACGAGCAGGGCGGCACGCGCGACGGTTCCGGTGGTGACATTGGTTCTGGCGTTGACGGCGCCGGCAGTGGCGTCGGCGCACGGAGGAGGCCACGGCACCGAACACCGGAACGACGGTGACGCCACGGTCGCCACCGTGCAGCTCCGGCAGCTCAACCACAGCGGAGCCTCCGGGCAAGGCGTTCTGGTGCTGCGCGGCGACCAGATCGACATCGCCTTCCGGGTGCGCGGGGTGTTGGCCGACGCCCCGCACGCGCAGCACATCCACATCGGCGCCCAGGGCCGCTGTCCCACCCAGCGGGCCGACACCAGCGGTGATGGCATCGTCAACACCACCGAAGGCCATCCCTTCTACGGCCACATCGGCACCTCGCTGACCACCAGCGGCGACACCAGCCCGGCCAGCGGCCTGGCCATCGACCGCTTCCCGACGCCGGACGGCACTTCGTACAACTACCGCCGCAGCATCACGGTGACCCCCGACGTGGCCGGTGACATCCGCGACGGCAAGGCAGTGCTCGTCGTGCACGGCATCGACCCCGACCACAGCGGCACCTACGACGGCAGCGCGCCCAGCGACCTCGACCCGTCCCTGCCGCTGGAGGCGACCTCACCGGCTGCCTGCGGCCCCTTCCGCACTCTGCATGGTGGACTGCTCGACCTCGACCTGGGAATCGGCCTCCGCTGACGGCCACCCACCCCGCGTGCGGGAGTGCGTCTTGCTACCCCTTGGCGCGCTCCCGTGCCCGAGCCGTCCCGGGTGTCGGCCATCGGCACCTGGGACGGCCGCACAATCACACGACCGATCAGGCGCGACGCCAGCAGGCGACAGCTGGGTCGGACATCCCCTGCCAGCCGATCATCCGCCGCGGTCCGCCGGGCAATTGGCAGGGTCGGATCGGGACCAACGTCATACCGCCGGTGCGCACGTCAGAAACGGTTTCCGCAGCAAGCGGCGGACTTCGGGTGAAATGCCTGACTTCGGGTGCGCGGGTTGGCGCTCGGGAACGCTCCTGATCGCCCGGCCGGCGGCTGGGCGCAGGTCAAGGGCGGACCCTTTGGTCACGAGCTCCGAGGTGAAGCTGGTTCGTCATTCGTCCACTGCTTCGCCCGTTCGGGCGTCCCCCACAACTCATAGCGGTGGCCCGCAACGGCGTGCGCCCGACCTTGGGTCACCAACTCACGAAGCGCGTCGACCACCACCGGCTGCTGGATCTTCAGCCGGTTGGAGATCCGGTAGACGGGCAGCAGAGTGGCCTCCGGTGCGCGAGTGAACAGCCAGTACACTTGTTCGACCGGTGACCACAACGGCTCGTTGTCCATCCGCTGTCGCTCATCCGGGCGCAAATGCCTGGCGCAGGCGGGAGCGAACTCGCCCAACGCGACGGACTGCCGAACCGTTGCCGCACAGGCCGTACCCGTTCGTGTGAGGCGACCGCAACGCGGCCGATCGGCCTGGGGCACACCGCCCAGGACATCGTTCGCCACGTCGCCGTCCTCCTCGTCAACACCACTTCCACGTGTATTCACGTCGACCGGAGGAACGGTTCACCACACAACAGTGGCCGAGGGGCACAGGGCCACTGTAGATCCGTCAGTTCTGCGGGTAGACCCCGAAATGGACCCGGCCGGCTCGACGCCTGCGCACGTCCAGCACCTTGTCCGACAGCAGGTCCGCCGCCCCGGGTTCGAGGAAGACCCTGGCTCCGGCCTCGCACACGACCACCCGATCGCCGTCCGCCGGCCCGGACGCGATCGACAGGTCGAAGTCGCGCTCGCGCGTGTCCGTCGCCAGCGCGATCCGCAGCCCCCCGTCGAGCGCTACTCCGGCCGCGTTGGTGAGTTCATGGATGGCCGTGGTTGCCGATTCGTCGATGGTGAGCATCGTCCTCTCCTGCCTGTCACGGATGCGGGTTCGCCATCGAGGCTAGGTTCGGCGGTCATCCTGGAGACAGAAAGAGACAGCACCTGCAAGGAGAACGTCAGGCGGCATCACTGAGCGGTCTTGACGACCTTGCGTTTGCCTGACGATCGTGCACTCTTCGGTTCTCCCCACCCCGTCGACGGAGTACTGATGAAGCAGAGTCCGCAGGGCACCCTGGCGAGGGTGAGGTGGTCAGGTGAGCACGGGTGACGACACGGTGGTCCTCGTCATGAAAGACGCCGAGTGCTTTCCGAGCGCCGAGATCGAGCGGTGGGTGCGGCAGCGGATGGTCGGCTGGCTCGGCCACGAGGCCCTGCTCGTCGGAACTGTCGTCGGTGAGCTGCTGGACAACGCGCGACGGCATGGTGCGGCCCCGTACGTGCTCGCACTTTCACTGGACGAATCAGGCGATGAGCTCACGATCCGCGTCCGCAGCCGCGAGCGAGGACACGGCGCGGGGTGGTCTTTCGGCGCGGGGCTGCTGATCGTCGACTGCCTGACCGGCCAGTGGGGCGTCAGGTCGGAGGCGACCGGCACGACCGTGTGGGCGAAGGTCCGATTCGACGACTGACGGCCGGTTGGAGCACCACCACGCGGGTACCCGTGGGCGCACGGAACTCGGGAGGCGCCCGGTGACCAAGCGTGATCGGATCGAGAACCCGTGGGGCGGACGTACCCCGTACGGGCCTGGTTCGCAGTGGCCGGCGCGGGTCGACACCCACCTCGCCGACGGGATCACCGAGGACCAGGTGGAGCGGTGGGTGCAGTCGGCGTCGCTGCTGCACTCCAACGGCGACGCGATGGACATCGCCGTGCGTGATGGGCGGATCGTCGGGGTTCGAGGACGTGAGGTCGATCGGGTCAACCGGGGAAGGCTGGGTCCGAAGGACCTGTTCGGCTGGCGGGCGAACGCCTCACCCGACCGGTTGACCAGGCCGTTGATCCGGGAAGGCGGTTCCCTGGTGCCCACCGACTGGGACACCGCGCCATGCTCAAGACCCTCTCACCACAGGTCCTCGCCAGCTGAAACGAGCCACCGCCGTCGATCGTCGGCCCGCCGAGTGCACCTGTCGGGACGCGGTCGGGGACCGGGACGGCTGCGACCGCACCACCGGCTCCTACCCCGAGCTGGTCGACGGGGCGCTGGCCGCGAACCCGCCCTCGGGCCGTGCTGTCACGCTGACCGACGTCGTTGCGGGCCACGATCGTCCACCCCAACGCACCAAGCCACACCGCCACCGCGACCGCGGTCGAAGCCGCCGTCTCCTGCCCCTCGTGGTCGGCTGCACCAGCTGCGGGGTTCGAACTTCGGAGCTGTCCTCGCACGTTGCGCTTTCCTGACGCCGGCACCGTGCTGGGTACGACCTTCCCGGGCTGGGTACCCGAGCGGCATGAACAGGATCGGCATCCTGGGGGCGGCGGTGTTGGCGGCTGCGGCGTTGGTTTCGTGCGGTGAGCCGCAGAGGGTGTTGGGCAGCGGCACGATCGGCACCAACGCTGAAGTGGGTGACGTCAAGCTGCGCAACGTGTTCGTCGAAGCCCCGGGAGGGAACGGTTACCGACCCGGTGACGACGCGGTGGTCCGACTGGCGTTGCTCAGCGCGTCCGACGAGGCGGACGCGCTGCTGGGTGTGAGCACGGGGCATGCGTCCTCTGTCGAACTGCGGTCCGACAAGGACTGTGACGGCACCGCGGAAACCGTGTCGCGCCTCCCGGTGCCCGCCGCGGACAGCGGTGCCGAGCCCGGCACCCCCGACCTGACCTACCACCTGCGGATCGTGGATCTCACCGAGGAGGTGCAGGCGGGCACGACGGTGCCGCTGACGTTCACCTTCGACAAGGCGGGGGAGATCACGGTGGACGCCATGGTGGAGGCCACCGACGACGGCGACGTGCCACCGGCGCCGAACTGCCCCACGACGTCGGCGAGTTGAGCACGCTGCGCAGGTCCTTCAACCGGTCTACCAGTACGGCAGTGTCCGCAGCCCACGATCCTTGCGATCGCCTCGACGAGGCCACCGCGATGTCCGCTTTCTCCGCTTCGGGTGACCCGAGGCGTTGATGCAGGTACGCCGGGAACCGTGGCGCCACCCACCGGGAGTCGGAACGTGAAAGCCTCCGCGCTGCGGCGTTCCTGATGGCCATGGCGACCGCCGCGGCGTGCACCGCCGGGACCGCCCCAACACCGCGACTTCCGATCCGACGTGGTGGCGACCAATCAGCACGTCGTCGGTGACCAGCGGGATGTCGTGGTCGAGTACGCCGACGGCGACCGGTCCGAGGGCGACGTGCTGGCCACTGACGCGGTCACCGACCTGGCGGTGGTGCGCACCGGGCGGAAGGATTTCCCGGTGCCCGAGTACCGGGAGGAGCTGCCCCGTACGGGTGGCCTGGTGTTGGCCATCGGGAGCCCGCTGGGGGTCGAGAACACCGTTACGGCGGGGATCGTGTCCGGGCCTGGGTGTGTCGCTGGGCAGGCTGACCGACGACATCCGCGAGCGGTTCGGCGTGGCGGCCGAGGGTGGGGTTTTGGTGCTAGGGCTGGACGACGGCGGCCCGGCTGCTGAAGCGGGGGGGGGGTGCAGTCCGATGACGTGCTCGTCTTGTCGGCCGGGCAGCAACTGCGCGACGTGGAGGATGTGCCGGGTGCGCTGCGCGGCACCGAGCCGGGTCGCCGGGTCGACCTGGTGGTCTTGCGGGACGGGCAGCGGCAGGAGCTGACGGTGCAGATCGCCGCGCGCGAGCGCTGAGCGGGCGCACCAGGCCGACCAGAGGTGGGACACCGGTTCCGGAGCCTGGAAGTAGTCGGGGCGCGGATCGCAGTGACCCCCGGACGGGAGTGGCAGGCCCGACGACGGGTTCCTCGCGAGTCGTGGTGAGGCATGAGGTCGCATCCGCCCGCGCCGCGAGTCGCAAGCCGGCCGCACGGTAATTCCCCAGCACCTCGGGAACCCGGCTGACCAAGACGAGCGATGCCGGTGGCGGCGAGGCGGTGGCTTCTGGCGGTGTACGGGCGTCGGCGACCGTGGAACGGGCAACCGGCGCGGACTGGTGACGTCGTGGTCCGGCATGTGCGCGATGCACCGGATCACGGGCGCGCTGCGCCTCAGAGCCCACCAGGACCGCGCGTGGTAGTCGCAGCCGCCGGCGTGTGGCTGGTGCTCGCTCCCTCGATCCTGGAGTACCCGGAGTCGGGTGCGGCGGTCGCCGATGGTGCGGTCGGCGCCGTGGTGGTGGTCGTCGCGATCATCGGTGCGGTGGTGCCGCGAGGCGTGCCCTGGTTCGACGTGATCACCGCGGTCCTCGGCGCGTGGACGAGCGTCTCGCCGTTCGTGCTCGACCACGCGGCCAGCCGGTCGGTGATCGTTAACGAGGTGGTGGTCGGTGTGGTGTTGACCGTGTCGTCGCTGGGAACGTGCCGGTCTCGATGGAGCGGTCGTGGGCGCGCCGGCCGCGCGGCGGTGAGGAGTAGGCGATGACGCGTCTTCTCGGGCTGTGCCTGGTAGCGGGTGTCCTCGTGGCCGGGGTGCTGTTCCCGGTCGTCGGTGGGGCGGGCGTGGTGCTGGTCCGGTTCGGTGACCAAGCCGCGGGTCCGGTCGTGCTGCCGGCCGATGTCGAGATGCCGCTGATGACCACGGTGGTGGACGCCGACGGCAAGCCGTACGCGTACCTCTACGACCAGTACCGCGTGCCGGTGGCGTCGGAAGAGATCTCGCAGGCGATGAAGGACGCCATCGTGGCCGTCGAGGACCACCGATTCTACGAGCACGGAGGCGTGGACTGGGTGGCCACCGCGCGTGCGGCGATGCGCAACTACACCTCGGGCGAGGTGGTGCAGGGCGCGTCCACGCTGACCCAGCAGTACGTCAAGAACCTGCTGGTGCACGTGGTGGCTCGCGACGACCCGGTGCGACAGGAGCGCCTGCGGGTACGGGACCCCGCGCGCAAGTTGCGGGAGATCCGCATGGCCATGGCGCTGGAGGACACGCTGTCCAAGGACGAGATCCTCACCCGCTACCTCAACACCGTGCCCTACGGCGTCGGGACCTACGGTGTCGCGGCTGCGGCCCAGGCGTACTTCGGCACCACGCCGGACCGCCTCACCGTGCCGCAGGCCGCCCTGCTCGCGGGCCTGGTCAACAGCCCCACGGCCCTGGACCCGCAGCGCCACCCGGACGCTGCCCAACTCCGCCGCAACACCGTTATCGACCTCATGGCACAACACGGCATGCTGGTGCGCGAGGTGGCCGAGAGGGCCAAGCGCGAACCGCTCGGCGTGCGCACACCGGTGCGTCCCCTGCCCACCGGGTGCGTAGGCGCGGAACCGAAGCTCGGCTTCTTCTGCTCCTACGTGGTCAATCACTTGGCTGCGAAGGGCATGGACCTGGAACGGTTGAAGACCGGCGGCTACACCGTGCGCACCACCCTGGACCGGGAGGCCAGCGCCGAGGTGCAACGGGCCGTGACCGCGCAGGTGCCCCGCGACGCGCTCGGCATCGCCAACACGATGGCGGTGGTGCACCCTGGCAGGGAGGAGCACCAAGTCCTCGCCCTCGTAGCCAACCGCGACTACGGTGTCGACGCGCAGCGCTTCCAGACCGTGCTCGACCTGCCCAGCGCGGTGGCCAACAAGTTCGGTGCCGGATCGGTCTACAAGATCTTCACCGCGGCCGCGGCGCTGCAGCACGGCTACCACATCGACTCGGTCATCCCGGCGCCCGCCTCCTACACCTCCCGGGTGTTCAAAGGCGGCGCTCCCGGCTGCCCGTCCACGGGTGAACCAGACACCCGGTGGTACTGCCTGTCCAACCACGACGACAGCTATCCACCCCGAATGACGCTGCGGCAAGCGCTGGCGACCTCGCCCAACACCGCGTTCGTCATCCTGGAGGAGCGCGTCGGCCTGGAGGCCGTCGTCGACATGGCCCACCGTTTGGGCATGCGCCGGACCCTGGCGACCAACATCGCCGGAGTGCCGCCGGACCCGCACTCGCCGCGACCGGAGCTGAGGGTGGACCAGGCGGAGTTCTTCACCGGTCGGCAGAACGCCTCGTTCACCCTCGGACCCTCACCGTCGAGCACGTTGGAGTTGGCCAACGTTGCCGCCACGGTTGTCAGCGGCGGCGTCTGGTGCGAGCCGACACCGGTCGTCGGGGTGATCGACCGGCACGGCGATTCGGTGGACCTGCCGGCGTCACCGTGCGAGCAGGCGGTGCCCGAACCGCTGGCCGACGCCCTGGCCACGGCGCTGAGCGACGACGACGATCGCGGCACCGCGGCGGCTGCCGCCCGGCAGCACGGCTGGACCCGGCCGATGATCGGCAAGACCGGCACCACGGAGGATTACAAGTCGGCCGCGTTCGTCGGTGCGACCTCGGACTACGCGGGGGCGGTGCAGACGTTCAACGACAGCCCTGAACCCCGGACCACCCAGGCTGTGCGCGACCGGCAACCTCTACGGCGGCACCGTCCCGGCCCACACCTGGTTCGGCGCCATGACGCCGATCCACGCCGGGACAGCCGTCACACCCCTTCGATAGCTCTGGCACACTTTCGGTGGTGACGGTGAGTAGTCTCGCGGCCGTGGCCTTGCGGTGGAGATCGATCCGCTTGCCTGGAAGGTGCTTTCGGGCTGTCGACGCCCTCGTCATCGCAGCGCCGGGCGCCGGGCGGCAAGGCCACAACTCGGATGCCGACCGCGACCACCGCCCTCCGCCGCGCACCCAACGGCTGGAACCGACAGTCCGGAAATACCGTCCTTGCAAGGAGATCGGCATCCATCATGGGATCACGAACCGACCGGCTACTCACCGTCACCAACGAAAGTGCGCCAGAGCCGCTCGTTTTGACCCACCCGATCTTGCCAGCGCGTAGATGGGAGCGCGAGGCTTTGGAGAGACCCGATCATGGGGTGTGGGCGCCGCCATTGGCAACGCGATCTACCACGCCGCCGGCAGACGTGTCCGCGACTTGCCCATCGTCCAGGGCAAGCTGCTCTGACGCGGCCGGGGACGAGAGTCCGAAATGGACTCTCGCCCCTCGGCTACCAGTAGATGGCAATGATCTCCGCGTCGATCAGGTTCTCCGCAACGCGTTCCTGAGGCGGGGAAGGGGCGTTACTCGCCGGGTTCACCGGCGTTCCGTCGATCTGAAGCCCGTTCCGGTGGCACGCCGTCTGGCGGAGGTGCGCGTGCACCTCTGCGGACAAGGGCCTATCGGCCAACCTCTCCACGTACTCCCTGATCGGTTTGAAGGCAATTGACGCACTGCCGGCGGATCGGAACACGTGCTGGTTCTCGGCGGCGAGGACCGACAGGGCGATCGCGTCGTCGGAACTGAAGGAGACGGCAAGCTCCTCGGCGATGAGCTCTCCGTAGGTGGTCAGCGCCGCTGTGCGGAGTTCGTCCGTCCTGGAGCCGGTGCTGGAGGTACCGGAGAAGGCGCCGACCGCCACCGAGCCGAACTCGGCGATCTTCTGGCTCAGGCTCGGGTCGATCCGGTTCAGCGAGTCTCCCAGCTTCAGCGGGTTCCACGTGGCGCTGATCCCTTGTTTGTTCAAGCGACAGAGCACGCGATACCGGGACTGGGTGAACAGGATCCGCCGGATGTCCTTCCAGTACAGATCCCGTTGGGTGTCGCCCACGAGGTAGATCGGCTGAGCGAGGTAGCCCGAGCCGACTTCGAGGTCGTCGTGGACGCTCCGGTGGACGATCTTGAGGCCGTGCTCGGTGTCCACGCCGACGTAGTCGACGACGCGGCCCTTCAGCGGGATGAGGTTGACCATCATCTTCTCGATCAGGTTGTTGATCGAGATGAGGCCGTCCAGCACCTCGGCTGATCCGAACTGGGCTCGCAGCTCGTCGTTCTCGTCGGCGAGCTCCTTCAGCGTGGCGAGGATGTTGCTGAGCTGGAAGATCGCGTCCGTGTCCAGTTCGACCTCGATCTCGGCGAGCTGGCCGCGGTCAAGGTCGGTGGCAGGTACGATCCAGTACTTCTCGGCTGGGTCGAGCTCATGCGCGAGGATGCGCTTCGCGTCGTTGCGGGACGGCCGACTGGTGGTGGGGAGGTTGGCGCGCAACGACATGTCGTTTTTCTCGAGGTCCCACAGACGTTTGACCAACGCCTGGACGGTGGCCTTGCTGACCACCTGCGCGTTGGAACTGCGAGACGACTCGAAGCGCGAGCCGAGACGGGCTTTGAACGGTGAGAAGCCCGCCTCGGCCTGTCCGTTCACCTCGCCCTTGTACGCGGAACCGTTGTTGTCGGTGAACTCGTGGGGAATCGCGCCGTCCCGTGAAGACAGCAGGCTGGTGACACTGACCTCGTCGAGGTAGATGAACTCGCGCAGCTCGTTCTTCACCTGCTGCGTCTGTGCGTCGGCTTTCGCCTCGCCACGCCGCTTCGTCGTCATGTTGCGGTGTCCGCCTTCGGGGTAGTTGCCGGTCGACTGGAGGCGATCAGGTTGCGGCGCTTGGCGGCCTGCTCGAACCCGGCGAGGTAGTCCTCGGTGGTGATCGCCTTACGGCGGTCCTTGACGGCGAATAAGGCGGCATCGCTCCAGATGGCCGTGAGCTCGGCCGGTGACCAGCCTGATGTCCGGTCCGCCATCGCGCCGTGCGGAAGGTCGCCGGATGTGGCGAGCTTGCGCGCACTCGTCACGAGGATGGCCTCGCGGTCGTCTCTGGAGGGGTTCGGGAAGTGGATCTCCCAGTCGAACCGTCCTGGTCGGCGGAGCGCTACATCGATGTCCTGAGGGCGATTCGTCGTCGCGATCACGATGACGTTGTCGGTCGTGTCGAAGCCGTCCATCAAGGTCAGGAACTGGCCGACGAGGCGACGTGACGATTCGTGCGACTCGTCGCCGCGTTGTGGTGCGACGCTGTCGATCTCATCGAAGAAGATGATCGCCCGCGGTTGTGAGCGAGCGTCTTCGAAGATCGACCTGATCACATCCTCGCTCTCGCCGACGTACTTGCTGATGATCTCCGGGCCGCTGATCTTGTAGAACACCGCGTCGGCCTGCTGGGCGATGATCCGTCCCAGCAGCGTCTTGCCCGTGCCGGAGGGGCCTGTGAACAGGACTCCCTTGATGGCGCGAGCGCCGATCATCTGCAACTCGTCGTGGTAGTGCAGTGGCAGTTCGATCAGGTCCTTGACTCGGTCCTTGACCTCCTCGTACCCGCCGAAGTCGTCGTAGCTGAACGATCCGTCAGGGGTTTCACGGAGCTTGTCGACGTCGAACGCGTCACCGAGGAAGATCTCGTGCTGCCGGATGGGCTTGTCGGCGAGCAGGCGCGTGATGCCCAGCCGGTCGGTGCCCTCGACCGTGTTCCCCATGACGACCTTGAAATCGGTCGGCAGAGGAACGGTCCTGAGGTTGCCGTTGATGTTGACGATCGCCTCGTCCGTGAGCACGGATCGAACGATCCCGATCCAGTGAGCCTCCGGCCACAGTGCTTGTGGCGCGCGATCGACGTAGTCGAGGTCCGGGGTGACGAGAACGACGTCGCCCACTGCCAGTAGGTCTTCATCGCTGTCGGAATCCTGCAGGGTGAACAGGTACCCGTTGGCCAGTTCGAGATAGACGAGGAGTTGGTCGTCAATGTGCTTAACGCGCGCAACCGCACGGCGAAGATCGTTCTGCAAAGCTCAAGCACCTTCCGTTTGAGCAACGGGGACTGCGTGATGTTAACTGTCAACGGGAGGCGTCGAGTTCGGAGTCCGGCTTTGGCCTTCGCCATCGGACCGGTGTTCGCGTGGCGGAGGGCAGTGGTCGCGGTCGGCATCCGGGTTGTGGCCGTGCCGCCCGGCGCCCGGCGCTGCGATGACGAAGGCGTCGACAGCCCGAAGCACCTTCCGGGCAGGGGATCGATCTCCGCCGCAAGGTCACGGCCGCGACCGACTACTCACCGTCACCGCCGAAAGTGTGCCAGAGCCCTTTCGGTGACAGCCACATCGACGGGCGAGGTTTACCGCCCCCGGTCTGGGCCGGTGCGTCGATCCTGTCAGACGGAGGTTTTGCGGACGGCGTTCTCACCGGCCGGGACGGCCAGGTCGACGGTCTCGGGCTGGTCGACCCCGAGGGTCGATCTGCCTGGCGATCACCGATCACGGCGGCGGCCACCGCTCGGGCGAGCGTGGGCAGCAGTTCATCGACCTCGGTCGCCCACAGCGGGCTGACCACCACGCGGTGAGCCGGCGCCACGGCGAACCCGATGCCGCGCCGCCGAGCGTCCTCGCTGAGCTCCAGCCCTTACCCACGGCGAGTCATCGGCAGACGCGTCATTACGGGCTCGCCTGGCCGATCACCAGGGTTGGGCGGGTGGCCCGTCCGACGCTCGAAGCCGGTGGACGCGCACCACATCCGCTCGTCCCGGATCCGTTCGTCGTCCTGCGGCACAGTGGCGCTCATCCCTCCTCGTCACGAGAGCCCGGCGACTCCGCTTGGAAGTTCTGGTGTCCGGCACTGGGCTCGCCAGCCGTGGTGTCCGCCGTCGGACCGGGCCGGAACTGCCTGCGCAACAGCACCACACCGAAGGGCGTCATCACCGCACCGACGCAACCGAGCGCCAGCTCGAAGTACCAGACTTCGCCGCGCGCCACGGACGACGGGTCCGTCCGGTCGTAGCGGACCCGCACGCGGTCGCCGGGCTCGTCCCGCGTCCTGGACCGCTCAAGCCGCTCGGTGACGACCGCCCCTTCGTCGGTGGTGAAACGCACGATCGCCTCCCACCTCGCCCGCGTGTGATCATTGACACCGCGGTCGGTGGACACGTCGACCGCGATCACCTCAGCCTCCGCGCGGACGAGCTGCAAGTCCTCCAGCAGGAAGCTGAAGCCCATGAAGAACAGCCACGGACCGGCCACGCACAACACCACAGCCCTGATCGCGCCCACCCGCGGCCCCCTCCCCGTGATCCCCACACCACGCTACGGGTTGCCTTCGTGCAATCGCCGTGAATCGCATGAATCGCCTGAAGAGCACTCTGCGCGAGCTCTGCCGGCACACGAGGGCGACTACGCCGGAATCGGAGATCGCCGGCGCAGCACGCTCATGCCAATGGAAACTGCTTCCATGGGATACCCGATCAAGCGGGCCGCGGTGGTGCCCCTCGCGATTGGCGGCAGACGAATGTGCTGTGCCAAGCTGGAGCGATCCAGCCGGTTGGCCGAACGGCGCCGGCACGCAACGCAAGTCCCGGCACGACGGAGACCACCGGTGAGCAATCCGCACAGGATCACGGTCACGCGGGTCAGAGCCACCGGTGAGCGGACGGTGCTCGACCGTCGGCGGCGAGATCGACCACGACAACGCGCACGTGATGTACGACGACGTGCTGGCCCTGATCGACGCAGACGTCCTTCACCTCGCGCTCGACTTCGCTGCGGTCGGGTTCTGCGACTCCTCGGGCCCTGAGCGCCTTGCTCAACATCTGGCAACGACTGCACGTCAACGGCGGCACGCTGACCGTCGTCGAAGCTCCCGCCAACGTCGTCAGGACCATACGCATCGGCGGCATGGGCGGCTGATCGCCGTCCACCCGCGGAAGTCGAACAGTGGAGGTTCGCCGGGTGACCGCAGGAACCGATGACATCGAGAAGGCCGCCGGCGTGCTGCGTGATGGAGGGCTGGTGGTCGTCCCGACGTAAACCGTGTACGGGCTGGGCGCGACCGTCGAGGACACCGCCGCCGTTGGCCGCGTCTTCCAGGTCAAGGGCCGCCCGCCCTCGCACCCGTTGATTGTCCACATCGGCAGCGCGGAGCAGCTGGGCGACTGGGTCGCCGATGTCACCGGCTGGGTGCGACCTCATCGTCGCCTCCCTGCCAGCGGAGGAAGGACTGGGCCTCGCGATCGCCAACCGGCTCCGTCGTGCCGCGGGACCCCGTCCCACCGCGTGAGCGGCACAAGTCCGGGTGGGGCGGCCGGCGCAGCCCCGATCACAACGCCGAGCCGACGGTGACGTCGAGGCCGCGGGCCGCGACGACATCGGCACGGCCTTCGGCCAGGCGGTAGCACAGGCCCACCACAGCGGACCGGCCCGCGTCGACCCGCTCGGCCAGCACGCGGGAGCGGTCCAACAGCAGGTCCACCGTGTGCCGGACGTGCTCGGCCAGAACCTCGTCGGCCGCCACCCGACCCGCGGCCCGCGCCGCCAACACGCTCGGCGTCACCCGCTCGACCACGTCCCGGATGTACCCGGCCGGCGCCGTCCCGCTCTCCACCGCGGCCCGCGCCGCCCCCACCGCGCCGCACGAGTCGTGGCCGAGGACCACGACCAGCGGGCAGTCCAGCACCTCCGCCCCGTACTCGATGCTGCCGAGCACCTCCGACCCGACCACGTGACCCGCGGTGCGCACCACGAACAGGTCACCCAGGCCACGGTCGAAGACGATCTCCGCGGCCAGCCGGGAGTCGGAGCACCCGAACAGCACGGCGAACGGCCGTTGGCCCGGTGCGATCTCGGCACGCCGTGCCGAATCCTGGTTCGGGTGCTGCGGAGCGCCCGCGACGAAGCGCCGGTTGCCGGCGAGCAGCAGTTCGAAGGCTTCGGCGGGTGTCCTGGACTGGATCTCTGACATGGCCCCAGCCTAGGTCAGGCCGCTGGCGCACGTCGGCGTCGGCGAAGCTCGAAGATCAACGCGCCGCGGCGGGGACGTCGTGTGAACGGCCACAGGTGGTCCACTCAACGGGTACCGTGACTCCAAGTAAGGCGTCCGGTCAGAAGGCTGAGGGCGAGCGCGGGCAGACTAACCAGCGAACAGGGATGTCCACGGCATGGCGGACTCCGACCCATCACGACCGGTACGCGTCGTCCTGGTCGACGACCACCACCTGGTGACCGAGGTCATCCGGTTGGCGTGGGCGCGGTCGGATGAGATCGAGGTCGTGGCCACGGCCCGGTCGATCACCACCGCACTGGTCGAGGTCTTCGAACTCCGACCGGACGTAGTGGTGCTGGACCGCAGGCTGCCCGACGGCGACGGCTTGAACGCGGTCGCCTCTCTCACCGCGCAAGACGTGCCGGTGCTGATGCTGACCGGCGACGCGACCGTGTCCGTCGCCGCCAGGGCCGCCGAGGCCGGCGCCGCAGGGCTGGTGCTCAAGTCGGCTCGGTGGAAGAGCTGACCGAAGCCCTGCTGCGCGTGGCTGCGGGCGAGGTCGTGTTCGACGGCGTGCTGCTCGCAGGCGGACCGGACAAGCCGGCGGGGCGTGGCGAACACGGCGCGGTGCCGCTGACGGGCCGTCAGCGCGAAGTTCTGGCGCTGATGGCCGAGGGCACCGGCACGGAGGAGATCGCCGAGCGCATGGGTCTGGCCCGCAACACCGTGCGCAACCACGTTCAGCGGGTGCTGGAGAAGCTCGGGGCGCGGTCGAAGCTGGAGGCGGTGGCGATCGCCCGACGCAACGGCCTCCTCTCGTAGCTCGGTTCAGCCATGCGGCGTGGTCGGCGTGGCCCTGGACGGCAGTCCCGAAAGGTGGTCACATCGCTGATCACGGTGGCCGGCCTGTACCCAGGGTAATCACCCTTCAGGAGCTGAGCCATTCGAGGAAGTCGACTTCTCCGATCATCTCGATCTTGTGGCCGCGGTCGAGCAGTTCCTGGGCTTTGCGGTGTTTGCTGCTGACGCTCATCCCGACCGCGAACCGGGACGGGTCCGCCATGCCCACCACGAGCACGTCGGTCTTCTTGGTGACCCCGGCGATCGCCTGTCCACCGGCGTCGGCGAGTCGCTGGTGGGCCTCCGCGCGCGTCATCGTGGTCAGTGTTCCGGTGAAGCACACGTTCAGGCCGTACAGCATCGAGTCGGGGTCGGCGTCGAGGTTGGCAGTGGGGATCTCTCGTCGTGCGGACGAGCTGAGTCGTCGTGCGGACGAGCCGAGTCGTCGTGCGGACGAGCCGAGTCGTCGTGAGCCGGTCCAGGCGTCGCTGGTCTGCTGCCCGTAGCGGACGCGCAGGCCCTCGAGCAGATCGTCAACGGTGTCCACCTGGTGGAGCCGCATGGCCGCGAGCATGATCTGGGCTGCGGTGTCCGCGTCGGCCTGCGCGTCGTGGTGTTCGCCCATCGCGATGCCCGCGGCGTCGGCGACGAAGGGCAGGCGATAGGTCAGCAACTGCCAAGTCAGTCGGGACACGACCAGGGTGCAGGCGTAGCTCAGCTCAGGCCAGGGCACGGAACTCGCCGTGCAGGCGTCGCGGATCACGCCGATGTCGAAGGCGGCGTTGTGGGCCACCAGCGTGCGGCCGCCGGCGAAGTCCATGATCTGTGTGAGTGCCCGCGGCCACTCCGGGGCGCGGCGAACCATCTCGGCGGTGATGCCGTGCAGGGACGTGTTGTACGGATGGAAGCCACCTTCGCCCGGCGGCTGGATGTAAGTGGACAGCCGGTCGGTGAGTTTCCCGTCCTTCACCAGGGTCATGCCGACCGCGCAGGCGCTTCCTCGCGACCAGTTGGCGGTCTCGAAGTCGACTGCAACCCATTCTCTGCCCATGATCTCCTCATCCGCGGCCGAAGCGTCCACCATCCGGGCCTGAGCACGTAAACGCGTGGCTGCTCTGGCACGGCGAGCGGTCAACTGCCCATCGGCACACGTCGGTCGAGGGTTACATGTGAAGAAGTCTCGGTATGCGGCGCGACTGACGGCTTGCAGGCACCGCTGGGCGCTGAGGTGAAACGAATGGCGACCCACGACGATGGACACGTCATGGACGAAGGTCAACCGCGTGGGCGGTGCCTTTGAGCACGTCCATCGTAGGAGAGATGATGACCGCCGAACCGCTGGAGCACAGTGCCCTCGGTTTGCTGCCCACTCGAGCGGCCGATGGCCGAACCATGATCGGGCACGTGATCGTCTGCCGAGCCGGAGCCGGTCAAGACGATGCCATCGCGGTCTGGCACCTCGACACCGAGGGATCGAGGACCGGAGCCTGGGTGAGGCCCGCCGCCACTGCCTTGACCGAACCTGAGACCGCTCGAAGCCTGCTCGACCTGTGCAAGCGGAAAGCACTCCTGGCGTGGGATCCCGCCGGAGCGGTCCGCACGCTACGGGAGCTGGAACAGGCGGCCGGCGTTCCCCAGACTGACTGGAGCGCCTGCGCGGTCGCCGTTCGAGACTTGGTGGCGGAAGTAGCCGACATTCGAGCCGCGTATGCCAAACGTGTCGCTGAAGAGAAAGCGGGCAAGAAGAACATCGTCGACCTGGACTGGGCGATCGCCCTGCCGGAGCCAATGCCGGCCACAGCCGAAGACTTCGAGAGCTTCGCGCGATTCGGAGAACTCGTCGCTCCCTCGGCAGCAGCGACGGAAGCGCTTCGCATCAGCCGAGTGGGCGGATGGGTAGTGCAGCGCTGGAGGGAAACCGTCGTCGCACTGGGGCGTCCCTACCTCCGAGCCACTTTCGGGCCACCCACCGTGCTGGCACCCGAGTGGGAGACGCGCTTGGCCGACGCCTACGCCCACCAACGCTGAGTTTCCGAATGAGTCTCAGGTTGGCCGTCGGCGCGGCACTGGGTGGTTGCAGTGCGCCCGCTGCGAGGAAGAGCGACGACGTGTGGGTCTAACGGGTGAAAAGTCACGCAGGTGGTGCGTGGATGGCCGTTGCGGGGACCGTCGCATGGCGTAGCGTGGTTCTTTGATCACGACGGCGGATGTGCGGGGCGTAGATGGGGCAGCCGGAATCGAGTCGGCCGCGGCAGGAGCCCGGTGTCGGCAACTCGGTCGTGGACGTCACCGGGTCGGTGGTGCAGGCGGGGTCCATCAACGGTGGCGTGGTGATCAACCACCACCCGGCGCCGTCGGTCGAGGTGCCGGACCAGTTGCCGCCGCCGGTCGCGGTGTTCGTGAACCGGGTTCGTGAGTTCGAGGCGTTGGACAACATGCTCGCTGCTGCCGGTGAGCGTCCGTCCGGGCTGGCGGTGGTCACGGGCTTGGCGGGGGTAGGCAAGAGCGCGTTGGTCAACACCTGGGCGGCGGGCAGGACCGAGCGCTTCCCCGATGGCCGGATGTACGTCGACTTCGCGGCCCTGCGGACGCCGGGCGGCACGGCCGTAGGTGACGCCCTGGCCGAGTGCTTGCGGTCGCTCGGGGTGCTGGAGGAGCACATTCCGCCGACCTTGGCGGGGCGGACGGCGTTGTTCAGGACCAAGATGGCGGCCGGTCGCCGGCTGGTGGTGTTGGACGACGTCACCGAACCCGCTCACGTGCAGCCGTTCGTGACCCGGTCGGCGGGCTCGGTGGTCGTGGCGACGAGCAACGAGCGGCTGGTCGAGTTGGCGCTGGACGGCGCGACCGCCGTCGCGCTGCGCCCCCTCGAACTCGCGGATGCCGTCCGCGTGCTGGCCGCGTTGTGCCCGGACGGGCGGCTCGACGCCGATCCGACGAGCGCGGAAGCGCTGGTGCGGCTGTGCGAAGGGTTACCGGTCGCGTTGAGGGTCGCCGCGGGCCGGTTGCTCGGCAGGCCGTACCTCACGCCGGCGGCCCTGGTCGAGCAGCTCGCCGACGAAGCGGGCCGGCTCGAAGGGCTTGCCCTGGGAGGGGAGCGTGTCGTGTCCGCCGTGTTCGACAACTCCTACCGCAACCTCGACCCGGCTGCCGCCGCCCTGTACCGGCGGCTCGGCCTGCTCGCACTGCGCGAGATCCCGCGTGACGTGATCGACCTCGTCGCCGCTCGTGCCGACGAAGCAGTGGACGCGCTGGTGCGTGCGCACCTGCTCGACGAGATCGGACCGGACCGGTACGCCTTCCACGGCCTGGTCGCGCTGCACGCGCGCGACCGCGCCGTCGAGGAGGAGGCGCCGGAGGACGCGGACTTGCTGCTGGTGAGGGTTCTCGGCCACTACCTGGAACGGCTGCGCCACGCCGATCGCGCCGTCATGGGTGAGCGGTTGCGGATCGACGCGGTGCCGCCGTCGACCCCCGCACCGTTCGGCGATCGGCGCCAGGCGTTGGACTGGCTGATGGCCGAACGCGCGAACCTGCTGGGTATGGTGCGGTCGGCGGCCCTGCACGGTCAGGACGACGTGGCCTGGCGGATGGCCGAGGCGCTCACGGCTCTGTACCTCAACCGCCGCTACCTCGCGGACTGGACCGAATCGGCGGATATCGGCGCCCAAGCCGCCCGGCGAGTCGGCGACCCGGCCGCCGAGGCGCGGCTGCGCAGCATGGTCTCGCGCGCCTACACCGACCTCGGGAGCCTGGACCGCGCGGGGGACGAGCTGGCGCTCGCGCGGGACCTCGCCGCCCGGTGCGACAACCCCGTGCTGGTGGCGTCGGTGTGGGAGTTCACCGGGCGGTACCTCGACCAGGTCGACCCGGCGGCGGCGATCGCGGCGTACCGCACGGCCCTCGCGGTCAACTTCGAGATCGGTGAACGCCGCGGCGCCGCCCTTGCCACCTACTTCATGGGCGGCTCGCTGCACGCGACCGGCGAGCACGACGAGGCGTTGACGGCCCTGTCCCACGCCCACGCAGAGTTCGAGTCGTTGGGCGACGCCAGGATGGCTGCGCGGGCGCTGATCAGCTTGGGCGCCCTGCGCCGGGACGTCGGCGACTTCGCCGCCGCGCTGGTGGACCTGGAGACCGCGGTCGCGCTGTTCCGCCAGTCCGGCGCGGCGCACTACGAGTCCCAGGCGCTGGTCGTGCTCGCGGACGTGCTGGAAGCGCTGGGGCGACCCGAGCCGGCGCGGACGCACCTGGTGCGGGCGGTGGCACTTCGGGAGGCCGCCGGCGCCGATGTGTCGGACCTGCGGTCCCGACTGGGTGACTGATCAAGCCTGTGACACGGTGACACGGCCCGCGCGTCCGCCGGCGAGCAGCTCGAACGACGCCGGCAGCTCCCCGGCGTGGACGAGGAGGGTGTAGAGCGCCGAGGTCAGCAGCGCGCTGTCCCCCAGCGGCCCGGGAGCCGTCAGCGCAACGGCACGGCCGTCCCGGAGGCGGACCTCGCACCCGGTCGGGGTGGCGTGTCCGGCCATCCGGCAGCCGGGGAATGCATCGAGGGTCTCGCCGAGCCAGCGGGACGCCTCCTCGAACGGCCCAGCCGCACGGACGATCGTCGCGGCGTCGGCGAAGCGTCGGACGTCCCGTTCCCGGTCGTCCACGCTGACGTGCCGCACTTCGGAGGACGTGACGTGCGGTGTCGCGGCGAACGGATGTCGGCGCAGCACGACCGTGTCGTCCACGACCGAGCCCACAACATGCAGGCTGTGCAGTTCCGGCAACGCCTGTGCGGGGTCGGCGGCGATCGGCGACTCCTGCGCCCAGGACGGTTCGGGCAGGCCCAAGGCGTCGTAGCACCAGGTGCGCAGCAGCCGCAGCGCTTGTCCCGGGGCGGCGAACACGGCGTCGGCGGGCACGAGCGCCGCATGCTGGTCTCCGGTCGCCTGCTCGACTTGTGCGCGCAGGTCCCGGTGGCGGTCCAACCGGGTGGCTTTGCGCCCGAGGTCCGCCATCACCGTGTCCGTGACGACCTCGTCGCCGAACGCCGCGAGCCGCAGCGGCACTCCCGTCGTCGCGGCGTACAAGCTCAACGATCCGTGGTCGCCGACCACGAGGTCGGACGCGACCATCGCGGCGTGCCAGCCCTTGGCCGGTTCGAGGAGGAGCAGACCGCCGCGCAGCGCGTGGTCGATCACGCGGCGCAGCTCCCAGCCACCTTCCCAGGTCCACACGTTGGGGTGGGCGACGAGCGCCACCCGGTAGTCGTCCACCGGCAGCTGGCGCACGAGCGCTGTGAGCAGGCCGGGATCGGTGCCCAGCAACGACTGCCCGCCCCAGGTGGACGAGACGAGGACCAGGCGCTGGTGGTCGTGCATGCCGAGTGCCGCGCGGTAGCGCGCCCGCTGTGGGGCGCTCGTGGTGAGCAGGTCGAAGCTCGTGTCCCCACCCAGGACCGTCCGTCCCGCCGTCGCCGGGGCCAATTCGGCCAACTGGCGCCGGTGGGAGGGGTGGGTGATGAGCATCCGGAGCTGTCCACCTCGCAGCACCGCGGGGTCCACCAGGCCGGACACTCTGGTGCCGGTGCTGTCGACGTCGGGCACGTGCTTGTGGAAGCCGATGCCGTGCGGGATGACCAGCATCGGCACCGGCTTGCGGGTCCGCAGGTCGAGCTTCTCACTGGCCGCGATCACGAGGTCGCAGTCGAAGTCGGCGACCCGGTTCCAGGGCACGATCGGGGCCGGCAGAGCGCGGATCAGCTCCGCCACGCCGTCCGAGTTGCGTGATCGCTCGTCGACCGTGAACGCCACCCGGACGCGGTCGTCGCCGGCGAACACCGGGAGTGCTTCCAGCAGCCGTATCGCCGAGGTGAGCGTCCTGGCCACCGCGAGCACCGTCGACCTGGGCCGCAACGTGCCCCACCGCGCCGCCTCCGACGGCTCCACGACCCGATCACCGCGCATGGACCGCACCAGCCCGACACGTCAACCGGCTCCCGGCTCCCGGCTCCCGGCTCCCGGCTCCCGGCTCCCGGCTCCCGGCTCCCGGCTCCCGGCTCCCGGCTCCCGGCTCAGCGTCGATCCTAGGCCAGCACCGGCTCCCGCCCGTCCATGGTCGTCTCGTGGCGCATACACATCACCGGATCGTGGACGGTTCGATCGGGTGAGCACGACAGTGCGGCAACCACCTTCGACGCTGACACCTCGAAAGCGTTGCGGTCCGCGCACACCGTCGATCATAGCTAGTGCTGACCCTGTCGCCGTCGCGGCGAACAACCCCGATACTGATCGAGCCCGCTGAGGCCTGACGTGGCAGCACCGAGGGCAACCTCGACGTAGGAGGCGCTTGGCTTCGAGCGTTGCCGTATTCTGCTGATCACTCTGTGCGATCGTCGTGCCTTGGGGGTTGTCGTGGCGGAACGGCCTGGCCAGGTGGCCAACAGTGCCGCCGGGACCGTGGCGGGCAACCTGGTCCAGGTGGGTTCGGTCGATCAGGTGAACTTCCGGGTCGGCAACGCCTTCCCCGGTGGTCTGCCGTGGCAGTGCCCGCCCGTCCCCGCGGTCTTCGTGGATCGGGCGGAGGAGATCGGAGAGTTGCTCGGCGCACGCGAGGCAAGTCGTCCCCTGTTGGTCGTGGTAACCGGTGGGCCTGGGGTGGGCAAGAGTGCTCTCGGGCGCCGCTGGGCGGCGGAGGTCCGCGAGTTCTACCCGGACGGTCAGTTGTACGCCGACCTGCGGTTGCACGGTCGGGGCAGCGGCGTGCAGGTCGGCGAGGTGGTCGAGGGCTTCCTCCGGTCGCTCGGTGTCGCGCAGGAGTGGATTCCGACCGGGCCGGGCGACCGCGAGGCGATGTTGCGCTCGTTGCTGCGCGACAGGCGGTTGTTGATCCTGGTCGATCACGTGTCGACGTCGGCGCAGGTGCTGTCCTGGTTGCCCGATGCGCCTGGCGTGGCGGTCGCGGTCACGTCGCACCGGGCGTTGGACGAGTTGGACCAGCACGGTGCCGTGCGCCTGCGGGTGGAGCCGCTGGCCGTGGATGACGGCGTGGCGCTACTGGCCGAGTACTGCGGTCGGGCGCGGCTTGATGCCGAACCCGGGCTCGCACGTGAGCTCGTCGCGTTGTGCGGCGGGCTCCCGATCGCGTTGACGGTGGTGGCCGCCCGTTTGCGCAGGCGCCCGGCCCTCACGTTGGGCAGGGTCGTGTCGGAGTTGGCCGGCGCGGTCGACCGGTTCGATCTGCTGGTGGGTGAGTCGGGACCGGTGGTGAGGGCGGTGTTCGACGGGGCGTATGACGACCTGCCCCCGGAGGCGGCGCGGTTGTACCGGCTGCTGGGTGTGCATCCGGGGCCGGAGTTGTCGGTGGGAGCGGCGAAGGCGTTGCTCGGCAGTGCGTCGGCGGAGCACCTGCTCGAGGTGCTGGAGGGCGCGAACCTGGTCGAGTGGGCCTCAGACGACCGCGTGCGCATGAGCGCGTTCGTGGCGGCCCACTCGACGTCCAAGGCCGATGTGGAGCTGACCCGGTCAGAGCGCGACACGTCGCTGCGCCGCTTGGTGCACCACTACTTGGCGCGCGCCCAAGCTGCGGATCTGGCGTCGATGGGTGATCGCCTGCGGTTGTCGGACGCGGATGACGAGGTCGTGCGCATCGCCGGCGACTTCACGTCGAAGGCTGCGGCGCTGGACTGGTTGGACCACGAGCTGCCGAATCTGTGCGGTGCGATCGAGGCGGCGGTACAACGCGGTTGGGCGGACGAGGTGTGGCGGTTGTGCGAGGCGTTGTGGCCGCTGTTCCTCAACCGCAAGCACTACCGGGACTGGGTGGCGACGCACGAGCGCGGTGTGGCAGCCGCGGTGGCCGTCGGCGATCCCCGGGTGGAGGCGCGGATGCGCAGCCAGCTCGCCCGTGCCTTCATCGAACTGCGGCGGTTCGAGCTGGCCGAGGTGGAGTTGCTCGCGGCGGCGTCGGCGGCCGCGGCCGGTGGGGACGTGCGGGTGCTGGCGTCGGTGGAGGAGTTCACGGGTCGCCTGCACCTCGACCGCGGCGCCTACGACCGCGCGATCGAGCACTACACGCGTTCGCTCGCGCTGAACCAGGGCATCGGGCGGGACCGGGGCGTGGCGTTGCAGCGCCACTTCCTCGGGCAGGCGCTGCACCGCAGTGGTGACCTGGAGGCGGCGCACGACCAACTCCAGGAGGCGCTGGAGTCGATGGGGCGGTTGGACGACCGGCGCAACGTGGGTCGGATCAGGATGAGCCTGGCGGCCGTGCAGCGAGACCGGGGACTGGACGATCAAGCACGTGAGCAGCTCACGCAGGCGTTACGGCTGCTGCGTGAGGCCGGCGCGTGGTTCTTCGTCGCGCAAGCCCTCGAACAGCTGGCCGACGTCGATGATGACCGGGCGCGCGAGCACTTGGCAGCAGCCTTGGACATCTACGAGCGTGCCGGCAGCCCATTGGTCGAGCGTGTGCGGGAGCGGATCGCCGGTTATCCGGGGTAGCTGTCGCGGAACCGGAACCGCACCTCGTGGGTGCGGGAGCCCAGGCGAACCGTCAGACGGTCTTGGGCGGGGGTGAGCCGGTCGGCGGCGGACAACGCGTACACGGCGGAAGCCGCGATCGACGGCTCGACGGCTGTGCGGTCGAGGTCGAACAGGTGCAGTCGGCCTCCATTCCCACGAACTACCAGGCTGTCCGCGGTCGCGGCGACGCGGGCGCCCGGGTGGGCAGCCAGCGCGGACCGACCCCAGCCGACCGCGTCGTGCGGCCGGACGGACGCCAGCAAGACGGCGGCGCTGTCCAGCAGCGCCGTGTCGAAGCTGTCGTGCTCGACCGCCAAGTGTTGATCGTGCTCGGCGTTGTGGGACGGCCAGGAGGGTTCCGGAAGGGTAGCGGGGAAGCGCTCCACCGCCACCGTCGAGTCGTGCGAGACCGTGGTGACCACGCGGTGAGCCGTGACCGGCCGGACTTCGGGTTCGGGGTCGCCCACCGGACGGGCGTCGAACTCGGCGTCGTCCTGGGCCAACGACATCGTGTCGTAGAGCAACGTACGCAGCACCCGGGTGGCCTGATCGCGCAGGGCGAACGCACGGCGGGTGATCGGGTCGTGGATCGTCGGGTCGTGGTCTGCGATCGCGGTTTCGATTTGGGTTCGGAGGTCTGCGTCGGGGCGGAGACGCGGCGCGTGGTCGGCCAACTCCGCCATCGGCGAGGTCGGCACGACCTCCTCGTCGTCGAACGCCCCGAGCATCAACGGCACACCCAACGCGGCGCCGTAAAGACTCAGCGAACCGTGGTCGGAGACCAGCACGTCCGCCGCGACGAGCGTGGCGCGCCACCCCTCGTGCGGCGGCACCAGCAACAGACCCGCCCCGATCGCCGAGGCCAACCAGCCGCGCACCTGGTAAGGGCTGTGCCCGAACCACACGCTGGGGTGCAGGACCAACGCGACCCGGTACTCGTCCGCAGGCAGCTCGGCCAACATCCGGGCAGGCAACCGGAGGTGCTGCGCGAATACCGACCGTGCGCCCCAGGTCGAGTTGACCACGACCAAGCGCTGGCGGTCGTGCAAGCCCAGTGCTCGTCGGTAGCGGGACCGGTGGGAACGGCTGGCCGACAACCGGTCCAGGCACACGTCCCCGGCCACCACGGCGCGCGGCAACGCCGGCGGGCAGCTCAGGGCAAGCTGGTTCAATTGCTCTTCGTGTGACAGCACGATCGCGATGGGAACCACGCGCCCGTCGCGGACCAACTGGTCGGCCCGGAAACCCGACACGGACCGCGGTGCGCCGGGCTCCGTCTTGATGTACTTGTTGTGCCCCGCACCGTGGGGGAGCACTACGACGGGCGCGTCCAGCAGGTGCAGGTCACCGGCCTCGCTCGCCGCGATCACCAGGTCGAAACTCATGCCGAGGACCTGGTCCCACGGCACCAACCGACCACCGAAGGAGCGCACGAAGTCGACCACACCGTCGGTGAACGCCGAGCCCGGCTCCACCGTGAAGACCACCTGGATCCTGGCGTCCTCGCGTACCAGGTCCAACACGTCGAGCAACCGCGTCGTCGTGGTCACCGTCCGGGTGACGGCCAGCACGGTGCGTCGGAAACCGACCGTGGACCACCGACGCGCTTCGGGCCCGACCGGCACTCGAACAGGCAGATCAGGCGCCACCAGGACCGCCCGACGAGATTATTCGACTCGCGTGTCCGGGCTTCCGGGCTTCCGGGCTTCCGGGCTTCCGGGCTTCCGGGCTTCCGGGCTTCCGGGCTTCCGGGCTTCCGGGCTTCCGGGGTGATGATCAATCCTAGACGATCGGGCCAGTCCGAATGACCCGTGAAGCCCGGCCAATGCGACGTCTCGTCCAGGGTGCTGCTCCCGCCGCCGGACTGACCGCCGAAAGCCCACGGGCGGCACGGCGGCAGGAGTCGGGACATGGGACGAGATGCTACCTGCCCGGCTGAACCGCTGAACGTCCAACGGTTCGCAGGTCGACCGCCTGGTCACCCGTGTCACCGCGTGGTCGACCGACTCGGCCGTCCTCCACAGCAAGTCAGTCCGGAGTACCGCAGACGGTTCCGGAGAACTCCTCCGGTGTGGAGCCGGGCACGGCTTTCGACGGCGGCTTCACCACCCGGTGGACGTCGCATACCGCCGGAAACCAGTGGCTGTCGGTCGATCCGGGCACGGCTCGGCAGCGGCTACACAAGTTGGTCGGGTTGTGCCGCTGGTGTCGGTCGATGGAAGGTGTACGCCGTCCGGTCAACGATCCCGGTGGACGGCTGACCGGTCCAGGTCGGCGAGGTACCAGCGATGGAAGCGGCCGGACACGAGTTGGGCGGTGGTGGCCTCGGCGACCGCCGGCACAGCTTCCTCGGCTCTTTCCCTCGGCGTGCAGCAACCTCAACACGCGAGCCACCGCCAGGTGCTGTTGGAAGCTGCCCAACGATCGAGCCCTTGATCAGGGCGGCGGTTGAACACATCCGGCGGGCGCCGGTCATCGGCAGTGCCGCCTCCGGCTTGCTGAAGCCGTCGGGCATCCTCCGGTCCGACTCTTCGTCGTCGCGGCACTGCGCCACCCCAGGGTCGTCGGCAGCCATCCGTTGGCGATCGCCATCGCCCGGTAGGAGGGGTACGGCTCGTGCCGCCGTCGCTGATCAGATCCTCGTCCGGGCCGTTGACCCTCACCTCCAGGTTGTGCCGTGGCCCTCGCAGTAGGAACCGCGCACGTCAAGGGCCTGGTTGGGTCGGTGGAGTTGTGGCAGCCGAAGCGCCGGTCGGACAGCTCGCAGGCAAATTGTCACGCGGAGTCGGCCATCAGACGGAGGTACTGCTGAACCGTTCTGCGGTGTGCGCCGCGCAGCCCCTCCATCTGCCCCAGACGGTCGAGTGCCTCGTTGGCGTCAGGTTTGACGCGAGGTCCGCTACGTGACCAGACGTCCGTGCCGCGCAGCATGTGGTTGGTGGTGAGCACGGTGCTGCCGTGGGCCAGCAGGATTTCCAGCACGCGCAGCTGCTTGGCCGTGTCACGGGAGAAGCGGCTCAGGGATGGCACGAACACGATCGTTGGCTGCTCGACGGCTCGGCGCAGCAGCGCCATGATGTTCTGGTCGAAACGCGGATCCGTGCCGCTGAGCAGCACGGCGCCGTCGATCTGCTGGGAGAGTCGCACATCCACTTCCTCTTCCTGGCCGGGAAGAGGCGGACGGTTGGTGGTAGGACAGCGATAGTCGGCGCGACCGCCGTCACCGGTAACGATGCCGGCCAGGGCCTCCAGACACGCCCATGCCCTCGGGTATCGAGCGTCCAAGCCCGTGAACGGGTCGTGCCCGGTGGGTTGGACCGGGCTGCGCCTGCCAGCGGCGATCAGGTGTGACAGCGGGCCCGCCGCTCTGGTGGTGATCACACGGAGCGCGCTGTCGCCGACCGGTCCGGACGCGTGCAGGTCCTCCAGGCTGCTGTTGCGCACAACTACGGTGGTGGCGGCGATGATCTCCATGCTCGCGTCACGCGGCTCGTAGTCGAACACCTCTTCCACGAACGGCGTCATCAGCACGTCGCGGGTGCGGTCGGAGAGGGACGAGAAGGCCGTGGCCCTGGCGAGCACGTCGTCCGCGACCGCGTCGGCTTGTTCTTGCTCGACCTCGCACCCGTCGACCAACACCTTGATCAGGTCTTGCCGGCACCAGACGCCCATCAGGTCCGGATCAGGACCGGTCATCTCCTAGCCTTTCGTCATGCTCCATGCGTGTCAACTGCTGTGGTCGCGCAACGGTATTCGCTGGCGGAAGGAGCGACCCGGCTGGGGTGGGCACGCCTGTCGCACTTCCCCGTTAACCCGTTCGTGTGTATGAGAGAGCGTTCAAGGCCGTTGGGTCGGCATGGCGAGGCAGGGTCACCGCAGATCTCGTCCGAGAAGGGAGCACGGCCTTGTCCGAACTCACCGGTGACATCCCGTTCGGGCCGTTCGAAGGGGCACCTATCCGTGCCTTCGGGACACTTGCGAAGCAAGTCGCGGCTCCACGTCGACCCGCGGTGCTCCTCCCTTCGGGGGAAGAACGCCGGAGAGGTGACCGTCCCGCTGAACGCTGCCTCAGTGGCCCGAATGTGTCGCTCGTGTGCGCAGTCGCCGATGTGGACCCGGCCGAGCACATCGCTGAGGGCCTTCCTGGATGCCCTCACCGGCGCCGGACTGCTCCGCCAGTTGTCGAGCTTCACGCCCGGTTACCTGGACGACGAGCTCGACGGATATGAGGTGCAGCGGGCAACGGAGTTGTTGAGACTGGGTGAGTGGCCCGACGATGACGATGACACGGCCGCGTGGGAGGCGTATGAAGCTGCGCACTTCGTCAGGGACAAGCTGTTGCTTCCGTGATGGTTTCGCGCGGGGGATAGCCTGTACGCGGTGCACCAGACTTTGGCGCGCTACCCGTGGCTGGCCGAGTGGGCCAGGCCCCGCGTCGACCTCAAGGTCGAATACGCCGGCGAGCTCCGTCGGGAGTTCGCGGGCATGATCGTCCCGCGGAACCTCGTCGACGCCGCCGCGGTGGCCCACTTGCCGAAACCCGACCTCCCCGTCGATCGTGGCGAGTTCTCGGTCTTGGGAGACGTCCGTCGTGCGCTGGACGAGCTGTGGCGCCGGTGGCAGCACTCGGCCTCGACCGGGTGGACACGGCTGGAGTCGCACACCCACCCCGTGCACAGCGTTCTCGCCGCCGCCATGGGCAACAGGAGAAGGGGACGTCCCGAAGCCGACAAGGCCCTGCGCGACCTGGTACGTGGATGGTCCGCCGCAGCCGCGCCGCAGGCGATGAGTCGACTACCTCGCCGGAGCGGTGGGTGACCGCTACGCTGCCGACCTTCGATGACCACGGCCGCAGCGGGCGCGAGCCGGTCGACCTGCTGCCGCGATGGCATCTGGCAGTGCTCGCGGTGCACCGCGTCACCGTCGATTGGCGGTCCCGTGCCGTGGTGCTCCGGGTTCCCGACGCAGTCGGCCGCGTACTGCTCGACGACCACGTCCTGAGCTGTCAACAGGTCGATCGGCCGGACAGCGCCCCCGCCGACACCCTTGCCGAGCTGAGTTCCGGGAACCGAGCGGAGGATGGTCTGGGGTTGGGGCTGCTGGACGACGGTCCGGTGGCCGATCGCCGGCTCGTCGGCCCGAACGAGGCGAAGGCGCTGGACGCGACGGAAGCCGGCGATCAGCTCTACCTCGTCCACACGCAAACCGGCGTGGAGGTCGTCTACCTCGACGCGATCGCCGCACGTGCCGATAGCGAGTGGCGAGGGGTGGTCCTGGTCGGAGCCGACAACCTACCCGCTGCGATGATCGAGCCGTGGCGGCGGGAAGTGACGTCCAGGTCCGCGGATGAGCGATTCGACCTGCTCGGCGCCCGGGCCGGTGAACACGAGCTCGTCCGCTTCGCCGATCGGGGCACGCGGGACGTCGAGACCCTTCTGCGGACACTGGCCATCGCCCGATGCGCACCCGACCTGCGCATGATCAGCACACCCGACGGACGATCCCCGCGGTGGCCGGTGTGGCGGGCGCTGTTGGCCGCCGAGCGGCTCGACCTCACGCCGTTCACCTCGCCCCAGGAGCAAGGGCACCGCCGCACGTCGGGACTCGGGCTGCCCCTATTCGTCCTCGCCCAGGCGCAGTTCTACACCACCAACGCACACGTCGATTACGGCAAGGGACATTCCCTGTACTGCGGTCACGCCCGTCCGCGCTCCGGACTCGACAAGGGCTACGATCTGTTCACCGTCGCCGACCTGGCGAAACTGGGGGAGACCGACTGGTGCAGCAAATGCGGAGGCTATGCCGTCCGGCGACTTGACGACAGGCAATTGGAGTATTATCGGTCCTCCCATCGATTGCTCTCGATCAGCGAAGAACTCGACCGCCAGCTCGACGAAGCCGCTCTCGACCACCTACGCGGAGATCTCGAAGAAGTCGCAGACCTGGAATTCGACCCCGACGAGGGTTGCAGCCCGCCGATGCAGCAGTGGTGGGAGGCGTTGCGCGCGTTACGGCGAATAATCGACACGTATCGGTGACGACGCGGTTCCAGCCGAGGTCCGTACCGCTCGTCGGAACGCGACCGCTCGTCCACCGCGCACACCACCGCAGCCGTACCCGGTCGTCGCGGTGAACGCCGATAGCGCCTCGATCAGCCGCCTCTCGGAGGTGAGCGTCCTGACGACCGCGGCAACGTTGACTTCGGCCGGAACGGGCCCCGACAGCGAGGGCCGGGGTGCTCGCGTGCCGCGGTGGTGAGGCGGATCTCGTCGTGGGTCGGCGTCACCGGGCAGGTCACGTCGAACGCCCAAGCCTGGGTTCAGGCTGGCACCGGAAGAAGTCGGTACTGTGATGTTCGGCACCGGCCGGCCGGCCCTGCTGCCCGTGAGTGTCCGCCCGGTCCGGTGGGGCGTGACCGCAGGCGGCCTCAGAGGTTGTTTCGAGTGGTTGGGAGTCTTTGAGCGTGGTCGATCATGGGGCAGTGTCAGCGGACTGGAAACCACTGGTCGCACTGCTGGAGACCATCTTGCTCCGAGTCCGGGCGGACCTGGGAGACTCTGAGCCGGTCTGCCTGACGATCAGCGCCGGCCACACCGATTCCCCCGCCGGTACGGGACTGGAGCGGCTGGCCACCTTCGGTCAGGGCGCCGAGCTGATCGACGCCCAGGTCGAGGTTTTGGGCGGCCCGGTGCCCGACGTGGTGCCGGGCGACGAGCCGATCATCACTCCCGACGTGTGGCACGACCCTCGATGGCCCGAGCTGACCCGGCAGGCGATGACGCTGCGCGAACCGGCGTTGGCGGCACTGTGGCAGCGCGTCACCGGCATGGCCGCGATCGGGACCGGGTGGGATGGCGGAGGCGTGGCCGTGCTCGCGTGCTGCCTGACCGACGCACCCGATGACCGTGTGCTGGCGGTGCTGCGCCGCTACGAGCAGCTCATCGCTGCAGCGCTCGCGGTGGTGCACGCCTCGACCGTCGAAGGTCCCGAGCAGGTGTTGCACATGCTGCAGTCCCGTGCGGTGATCGAGCAGGCCAAGGGAGCGGTGATGGCGGTCTCTCGCTGCGACGCCGACACCGCTTGGAAGACCCTGCGCAACGCGAGTCAGCACTTCAACGTCAAACTCCGCCACCTGGCCACCGCGCTGGTCGTCCACCTCGGCAACGCCCCGGCTGAACACCCCACCGGTCTGCCGACGATCACCTTCGACCACAACGCCCACAACGCCGCACTGCTCACCTGGCAGGCCTTGACAGCCACCGACTGACGCTGCCTGCCGCACCACCATTCGCAGCTGGCGTATCCGGACGAGCACGTCCGTGCCGTTGTCGTGTGGCTGTGCTCTGTTTTCCCGGCACGTGCGGCGGGTACTCCGGGCAACAGAGGACGAAGTCATCGCCGGATCGTTGGAGTCGCGATGCTCAGCCGTGACGAGGAACGTCGGCTCGCCGAGATCGAGCAGCAACTGACCGCAACCGACCCGGCATTCGCCGCTATGGTGCGCGACGGAACGATGAGACCGGCCATCGGAACGCGGACCGCTGCGGTCCTGGCGCTGTGCGCACTCGGTGCCTTGCTGTTGATCCTGGGAGTGATCGCCGCGACGTTCTCGTTGATCTTCTGGAGCGTCGTGGTGCTCGGTTGTGCGGTGGTTGCGCACGTCGTGGGAGGTAAACGGGCGGGGCGGGGTCGAACGTCCGATGAGGGTCCGCTGTGATGATAGAGACGCGCCGCCGGACCGGAGGCGGGACGAGGGTGCCCCAGCGGTGTGAGCCACGTCGATGGCGAGTTGGTATCGCGCCGCGGTGGGTGGTCCGAAGTGGTGCAGCCGGCGGTGTAGGGCCTGTTCCGCGGTCAGGAGGCGGACAGACAGATGGGGGACGTACTGGAACTCGCAGGCGATCGGGGGACCGTCCCGCGCCTACCGCACAGGCGATGGCGGTGTTTCGGGGGTGTTGTCGCGGGAACTCGGCGGCGGAACCCGCGATGAGGAGGCGACCCGGTGAAGGCTGTGGTGTGGCACGGGACCGGTGACATCCGCCTGGACGACGTGCCCGACCCGAAGATCCTGGAACCGAGTGACGCGATCGTGCGCATCACGCGCAGCGCGATCTGCGGCACCGACCTGCATCTGGTGCGCGGCACGATGCCCGGCATGGTCGAGGGCACGATCCTCGGGCACGAGGCGGCGGGGGTGGTGGAGGAGGTCGGTCCGGCGGTGCGCGGGTTCACCCCGGGTGACAGGGTGGTGGTGACTTCCACGATCGGGTGCGGCACGTGTTCGTACTGCCGGGCCGGCTACTACGCGCAGTGCGACACCGCGAACCCGAACGGGCCGTCGGCGGGCACGTCGTTCTTCGGCGGGCCGGAGTCGACGGGACCGGTGGACGGGTTGCAGGCGGAGTACGCGCGGGTGCCGTTCGCGATGACGACCCTGGTGCGCATCCCGGACGCGGTGACCGACGACCAAGCGATCCTGCTGTCCGACATCTTCCCCACGGCGTGGTTCGGCGCGCGGCTGGCCGAGGTCGGCCGCGGGGACAGCGTGCTGGTGCTGGGCGCCGGGGTGGTGGGCCAGTTCGCCATCGCCTCGGCCAAGAGGCAGGGCGCGGGACGAGTGTTCGTCGTCGACGGCGACGCCTCGCGGCTGGACAAGGCGCGCGAGCAGAACGCCGAGACGGTCGACTTCAACCGCGAGGACCCGGTGGCGCTGGTGAAGGAGTTGACCGGCGGCATCGGCGTGGACCGCGTCATCGAAGCCGTCGGTGTGGACGCCCAACGTCCGAAGACTGGCCCCGCCGCCGAGCAAGCCGGGCAGAGAGCGGAGCAGTTCGAGCAGGAAAGGCGCCAAGCCGCACCTGCGGCGAACCCGAGCGGCGACCAGTGGGTGCCCGGCGACGCGCCCAGCCAGGCGCTGCGGTGGGCCGTGGAGGTGGTGGCCAAGGCGGGGAGTGTCGGCATCATCGGCGTCTACCCGCCGGGCTTCGACCGCTTCCCGATCGGCGAGGCGATGAACAAGAATCTCACCGTGAAGATGGGCAACTGCGACCACCGCCGTTACCTGCCCGAACTGCTCGACCTCGTGGTCGGCGGCACGGTCGACCCCACCGCGTTCATCACCCAGCACGAACAGCCGGTCAACGCGATCGAGGCGTACAAGACGTTCGACCGTCGCGAAGAGGGCTGGCTCAAGACCGTCCTGGACGTCGCATGAGCGGCACGGTCGCGGACGCGCTGGTCGGGCGTTTGCGCACGTGGAACGTGCCGAGGGTGTTCGGGTACGCGGGCGACGGCATCGACCCGATCCTGGCCGCCCTGCACCGTGCGGGCGGCGACCCGGAGTTCGTGCCGACCCGGCACGAGGAGATGGCCGCGTTCATGGCCTGCGGGCACGCCAAGTACACCGGTGAGGTGGGTGTGTGCCTGGCGACCCAGGGGCCGGGCGCGATCCACCTGCTCAACGGCCTGTACGACGCCAAGCTGGACCGCCGCCCGGTGGTGGCGATCGTGGGCCAGGTCGTGACGATCGCGCTGGGCACGGGCTACCTGCAGGAAGTCGACCTGCACTCGCTGTTCAAGGACGTCTGCGGGCAGTACCTGCAGACGGTGTCCACGCCGGAGCAGTTGCCGGTACTGCTGGACAACGCCATGCGCACCGCCCTTTCCCAACGGGTTCCCACGTGCCTGATCGTGCCGCACGACGTGCAGCGCGCCGACGCCGTGGACGACCTGCCGCACACCCACGGTGTCGTGCCGTCCTCGGCGGTCACCGCCCGGCCACGCGTCATCCCGCGCGAGGACGACCTGCGGCGCGCGGCCGAAGTGCTCAACGCCGGGCGCAGGCCGGCGCCGAGCGGGAGGTCGCCCGGGTCGTCGAGGCGCTGGGTGCGGGCGTCACCGCGTCGTTGGTGGGCAAGCCGGTCATCCCGGAGGACGCGCCGTGGCACACCGGCGTCATGGGTCATCTGGGCACCACCGCCTCCGCCGAGCTGATGGCGGAGTGCGACACGCTGCTGATCGTGGGCAGCAATGACCCGTGGACCGAGTTCTACCCGAAGCCCGGCCAGGCCCGCGCGGTCCAGGTCGACATCGAAGCCCGTGTCGTGGGCAGCAAGTACCCGGTGGAGGCGGCTCTGGTCGGCGATGCCGGCGAGACGCTGCGGATGCTGCTGCCGCTGCTGGCGCGCAACCCCGATCGCGGGTGGGAGCAGCGGGTGTTCGCCTGTGTTGCCAAATGGCGTGCGGTGGCCGGGCAACGCGCCCATGCGTCCGCCGATCCGCTGAACCCGGAGTTGGTGGTGCACGAGCTGTCGGGCGTCCTGCCGTTGGACGTGCAGGTCGCGGTGGACGTGGGCTCGGCCACCTACTGGTACGCCCGCCACCTGGCCCTGCCGGTCGGCGCGCCGGCCCACACCTCCAGCTACCTGGCGTCCATGGGCTGTGCCATGCCGTATGGGTTGGCGGCCGAGCTGCACGCCCGACCGGCCCGTCGTCGCTCTGGTGGGTGACGGCGCGATGCAGATGAACGGGCTGTCGGAGCTGATCACGGTCGCCGACCGGTGGCGCACCTGGGCCGACCCGCGGTTCGTGGTGCTGGTGCTGCACAACCGCGACCTCAACGAAGTGACCTGGGAGCAGCGCGAGATGGAGGGCGACCCCAGGTTCCCGACCTCGCAACGCGTGCCCGAGTTCCCCTACGCCGCCTACGCCGAACTGCTCGGACTGCGCGGCCTTCGCATCGACTCGCCTGATCAGGTGGCCAAGGCGTGGCGCGCGGCGTTCGACGCCGACCGGCCCGTGGTCGTGGAGGCCATGGTGGACCCCGCGGTGCCGCTGCTGGCGCCGCACCTGCCGGACGAGAAGATGGACATGATCCACAAAGGACTCGACCAGGAACCCGGCGGCGACGCGGAACGGGAACACCTGCGGAATCAGCGCGCGGCCGAGGGACACCGGGAGTGACCACGCGCCGCGCTGGCCCGCGGCGCGTGATCGGGCCGTGTTTCGAAGACCGGCACGAAGCGCGACCGGTGACCGTCGTCACCCGATCGGGTGAGAACGACGCGTCCCGCGCTTGGTCGGCACGTGACCGTCATGCGGGGCCCGGTGTCGCGGCACAGACTTCGGTCATGGGTGAGAAGGAGTTCCGCAAGGGTGACGAGGTCACCTGGTCCAGTCACGGGCAGACGGTGCACGGCGAGGTGGTCGAGGAGATCACGGAGGACACCGAGGCGGCCGGCAGGCAGGTGCGGGCGTCGGAGGACGATCCGCAGTACCGGGTGCGCAGCGACAAGAGCGGCAAGGACGCGGTGCACAAGCCGACCGCGCTGGAGGACGACTCGTGAGCGGCGGGTTCGACGAGGCCGTGAACATGACGGCGGCGGAGTTGGAGCGGTGGCTCAAGACCGACGAGTCGAAGTCGGTCGGGCAGTCCGACGGTGGTGAGTCGGTCGGGCACGAGTCCGGCAGGCAAATCGTGAAGTTGCTGCGGACCAAGAAGGGCGAGTTGACCGAGGACGACCACGCGCACATGCGCAAGGTCGTCGGGTACGTCCACCGGCACCTCGCCCAGCGCCCGGACGGGGATGTCGAGCACACGAGGTGGCGCTACTCGCTGATGAACTGGGGACACGATCCGCTCAAGGATTGACCACCGCGCCAGCAGGACGACGGCGTGGCGGACGACGTGACGGGCGACGACCGGCCTGCCTGGTGGATGAGCCTGAGGCGAGCGGTCGTGAGCGCGGTCGGCTCAGGCGTGTGACGTTGATACGTGGTATGTAACACTGCACCGGTGTCGGATGCGCGCAAGATTTCCCGGCGGGTTCTCCTGACCGCCGGTGCGGTAGCCGTGGTCGCCGGCGGGCTGGGGTGGGGATGGTCGATCGGCGACCGCTACGCGCCGCCCCGCCCGCTGCCCGCACCCGGCCCCCTGCGAGGCTCCGCGCTCGACCAGGTGGTCGGCGGGTATCGGCTGCGGATCGGTCCCCGGCAGTGGCAGGTCACCTCGCCCGGCGGTGTCGTGGTGTGGGACGTGCCGCACGCGCCGGTCACCGCATTGGTAGGCGGGGTGGAGTGGCAGGAGCGGGTCGGGCACTTCACCCCTGATCAGTCGGTGGTGGCGATGTCCGCGGACTTCACCGTCACGCGGGTAGAGGCGGCGGGGAACGAGGTCGTGGTCACCGGGGTCGTGGTGGTCCGGACGCGTTCGCTGCACGGCGCCGTGCGGCTGCGCGCGGTCGACGCGGAGCGGCTGGCGGTCGAGGTGGACTTCCCCGGCGCGGACGCGGTCGTGCTGCGGTTCGACAGGTCGGGAGAGGGCGTGCGCGGTCTTGGCGTGCAGTGCGCGCCGTTCGACCACTCCGGGCGGTTCGTGCCGGTAGTGACCCGCGAGCAGGGCATCGGGCGCGGAGGGCAGCCGCTGACCTGGCTGGCCGAGGCGACTCAGGGCGCCGGCGGGGACCGGTTCGCCGCCTACGCGCCGGTGCCGTTCGCGCTGGTCGGTCAGGGTCGTGCGATCGGGTCGGAGACCACGGACTACACCACCTGGGACGCCCGGGACGACGCCCGGCTGGACGTGACGGCGTGGTCGGAACGCGTCGAGGTGACGGTCTACAGCGGGACGGGTGCGGCCGAGGTGGTGTCGGCGCGCACCGGGGACACCGGCAGGCCGCCGGTGCCGCCGCGGTGGGCGCTGGAGGGAGCGATTGTCGGGCTGCAAGGCGGCAGCGCGGAGGTGCGGCGCAAGCTCGGCGTCGTGCGCGCGGCGGGCGCGCCGGTGTCGGCTGTGTGGTTGCAGGACTGGGTCGGGCAGCGCACCACGTCGTTCGGCGAGCGCTTGTGGTGGACGTGGGAGGTCGACCGCGACCGCTACCCGGACTGGGACGACCTGGTCGCCGAACTGGCCGACGAGGGCGTGCGGGTGCTGACCTACGTCAACCCGTTCCTCGTCACGGGCAAACCCGGGGTGCGGCGCGACCTGTACGCGGAGGCCGAGCGGCTGGGACACCTGGTGCGCCACCCCGACGGGGGCGCCTACCTGCTCGGCCAGGGCGAGTTCACGGCGGCGCTGGTCGACCTGTCCGACCCGGGCGCCCGGGAGTGGTTCACCGACGTCATCGCGCGGCAGGTGGCGGGCGCGGGCGCGTCGGGGTGGATGGCCGACTTCGGGGAAGGGCTGCCGTTCGACGCGGTGATCGCGGGCGGTGACGCGGCGGCGTGGCACAACCGGTGGCCCGACCTGTGGGCCAGGGTCAACCGGGACGCCCGGGAACGCGCCGGAGTGCCCGACGCGGTGGTGTTCCACCGCTCGGCCGGACCGCTGTCGCCGGGGCTGGCGCCGATGCTGTGGGCCGGTGACCAGACCACCACGTTCGACGGGCACGACGGGCTGCGCTCGGCGCTGCACGGGATGCTCGCCGCCGGTGCGTCGGGGTTCCCGCTGATCCACTCCGACACCGGCGGCTACACCGGCTTGGACCGGCCCGTGGTCGGGGTCAGCCGCTCGCCGGAACTGCTCGCGCGGTGGGCCGAGCTGTCGGCGTGGGGCGCGGTGCTGCGCACCCACGAGGGCAACCGGCCTGCCGAGTCCGCCCAAGTGCACCAGGTCGAGCACGCCGCCGCGTTCGCCGCGCAGGCCCGGGTGTTCGCCGCGCTGGTCGACTACCGGATCGCGGCTGTCGAGCACGCGTGCACCACCGGTGTGCCGGTGCTGAGGCACGGGTTCCTGCTGGATATGCCGACCACGGACGACCAGTACTTCTTCGGCGAGTCGTTCCTGGTGGCCCCGGTGCTCGACGAAGGCGCGACCACCGTCCGCGCGCTGTTGCCGCCGGGTCGGTGGGTGCACCTGTGGACGGGGGAGGAGCACGGCGACCCGGCCGCGGCGGTGGAGGTCACCGTCCCGGCTCCGCTGGGGCGGCCCGGTGTGTTCCACCGGGTCGAGGACGCCGTCGCGGCACGTCACGCCGTCGCCGTCCGGGCCGCTTCGGGTGCTTGAGCCCGCGCTCAACTCTTCCGCGTCGGAGCCGTGCTGCCGCGCACCACGAGGTTGGTGGCGAGTTCGGCGCGCGGTGCGGTGAGCTTCTCGCCGCGGATCAGGGAGATCAGCATGCGGGTGGCCATGGCCCCCATGTCGCGCAGCGGTTGGCGGACGGTGGTCAGCGGTGGCGCGGTCCACGGGGCGAAGGGCAGGTCGTCGAAGCCGACCACGCTGACGTCGTCGGGCACGCGCAGGTGGTGTTCGTGCAGGGCCTGGTAGGCGCCGAGGGCCTGGAGGTCGCTGCCGGCGAAGATGCCGGTCGGCGGCGTGGGCAGGTCCAGCAGCGCCTTCGTCTGGCGGTAGCCCTGTTCGTGGCGGAAGTCGCCGTAGCGGACCAGGCGTGGGTCGTGCGGTATCCCGGCGACCTCCAGGGCATCGCGGTAGCCGGCGACGCGGGCTTTCGTGCACATCATCTGCTCCGGGCCGCCGATCACCGCGATCCGGCGGTGCCCCAGGGAGATCAGGTGCTGCACGGCGGAGTAGCCGCCGTGCCAGTTGGTGGCGCCGACCGAGTGCGCGGTGGGGTCCTGCCGGCCCAGCGCGTCCACGATCACGAACGGGATCGACAGCCGGTGCAGCTCGCTGCGCTGCCGGGCGCTCAGGTCGGCCAGCACCAGGATGACGCCGCGCGTGCCGCGGGTGGTCAGCGATTCGAGCCAGCCCTTGCCCGGTGTCGGGGCGGCGTGCACGGCGGTCAGCACGAGGTGCATGCCGTGTTCGCGGGCGACCTCCTCAGTGCCGGTGAGGATCTCGGTGGCCCAGGAGCTGTCCAGCTCGTTGATCACCAGGTCGAGCAGGGCGGCGCGGCTGCGACGTGGTTTCGGCGCGGCTTTGCGCGGGCGTTCGTAGCCCTGCTGGGCCACGATCCGCTCGACCTGCTCACGGGTGCGCGCGGCCACGTCCCGGTGGCCGTTGAGGACCTTCGACACCGTCGGGACCGACACGCCCGCCAGCTCGGCGATGCGCGCCAGGGTGGGCTTGCCAGCCTGTTCCGTGGTCACCACACGACCTTAACTTTCCGGTCAAGCACGAACTTTCGTACCTGCTGATCTGCGATTTTTCGGTCTCGTGCCGAAAACTGCCAATGTTTCGTAGTCGAAACCTTGTCGTTTCCGGACGGCTGTTCCTAGCGTGACGCCGCACACAGCAACGCCGGAGGAACTGATCATGGGTCAACGCAGACACCGCTTCGCCGTCGCCGCCGCGACGGCGCTGCTCGCCTTCACCGCCGCGTGCGGTACCGCCGCCGAGGAGAGCGGCGGCCCGGTGGAGCTGACGTTCTGGACCTTCCTGGACAACAGCGCCGAGGTCGAGATCTGGAACAGCAAGAACCCCGATACCAAGGTCAAGGCCGAGAAGGTGCCGGCGCAGGACTACTACGCCAAGCTCCAGGCCGCGGTGAAGGCCGGGAACGCGCCGGACGTCGCGCTGGTCGAGTACCAGTTCGTGCCGTCGATGATCGCCTGCGACTGCCTGGCCGACCTCACCGGCAAGGTGGGCGCCAACCTCCAGGAACGGTTCCCGGAGTGGGTCTGGAACCAGGTCAACCAGCAGGGCAAGCTCTACGGCGTCCCGCAGGACATCGCGCCGATGGGCCTGTTCTACCGCACCGACGTGTTCTCCCAGTACGGCCTGACCGTGCCGAAGACGTGGGACGAGTACGCCGCGCAGGCCGAGAAGCTGCACACCGCCGACCCGTCGAAGTACCTGGCCACGTTCGCCACGAACGAGGCCGGGCAGTGGGCGGGCCTGGCGTGGCAGGCGGGCGCGCGGTGGTTCGGCACCGAAGGTGACCAGTGGACGGTGTCGATGAACCCGCCGCAGTCCCAGCGCGTCGCCGACCTCTGGCAGGACCTGATCAGCCGGAAGCTGGTCAAGGCCGAGCCAGACTTCAGCACCGGCTGGGTGTCGGACCTGACCAGCGGCACCGTCGCCTCGTGGGTCGCGCCCGTGTGGGCCGGCTCGTACCTCAAGGGGAGCATGGCGGCCAGCGCCGGCAAGTGGGCCGTCGCGCCCATGCCGCAGTGGGACCCGGCCAAGCCGCAGGTCGGCAACTGGGGCGGCTCCTCGATCTCGGTGACCAGCAGCAGCGAGCACGTCGACCAGGCCGCGAAGTTCGTCGAGTGGCTCAACACCGACCAGCAGTCGCTGAACTCGCTGATCACCAAGTCCTCGATCTTCCCGGCCGACAAGTCCGGCCTGCTCGACCCGTCGTTCGCCAAGCCGCAGGAGTTCTACGGCGGCCAGAAGATCTACGAGGTGTTCAGCGAGGCCGCGAAGCAGGTCGACCCGAACTTCACCTGGGGTCCGACGATGACCAGCGCGTTCCCCGCCTTCACCGACGAGTTCGGCAAGGTCGCCAACGGCGAGCAGACCGTGTCGCAGGCGCTGGACGCCCTCCAGCGGCGCACCGTCGAGGACATGGGCAAGCAGGGCTTCTCCGTCCGGAACTGAACGCGCCGCACCCCAGCCTCCGCCCGGCGTCGCCGGCGTCCTCCGCGGCGCCGGGCGGAACCCCAGCCCGAAAGGCCACTCCTTGACCACGCTCGCCCCACCGCGGGCGGACCGGCCGACCAGGCCGCCGACCGCCGCCGCACCGAGGCGCCGACGACGCAGCGTCGCGCCACTGCTGTTCCTGCTGCCCTTCGCGCTGTGCTTCACCGCGTTCTTCCTCGTCCCCATCGGCGTGGCGGTCTGGCAGAGCCTGTTCCAACCGCGCCGCAGCGGGTTGCTGGGCAAGACCACCGAGGTGTTCGTCGGGGCGGCCAACTACCTCGACGTGCTCGCCGACCCGAAGTTCCACGAAGGACTGCTGCGGGTCTTGGCGTACGCGGTGCTGACCATCCCGCTGATCATGGTCGTGGCCACGGTGCTGGCGCTGCTGCTGGACTCGGCGCTGGTGCGGGCGCGCAAGGTGTTCCGGCTGCTGGTGTTCCTGCCCTACGCGGTGCCCGCGGTGATCGCGACCCTGCTGTGGGGGTTCTTCTACCAGCCGCAGTTCAGCCCGATCGTCCGGACCTTCGACGCGCTCGACTGGAGCAGCCCCGACTTCCTCAACGGCACGGCCGTGTTGCTGTCGATGACCAACATCGCCGCCTGGGAGTGGATCGGCTACAACATGATCATCGTGCTGGCCGCGCTCCAGGCGATCCCGACCAGCGTGCACGAGGCCGCCAAGCTCGACGGGTGCGGCGAGCTGGCCGTCGCGGTGCGGGTGAAGCTGCCGATGGTCCTGCCCGCGATCGGGTTGAGCCTGCTGTTCTCGCTGATCGGCGCGTTCCAGTTCTTCAACGAGCCGGCCATCCTCAAGCCGCTGTCGGCGACGATCACCAGCTACTACACCCCGAACGTCTACGCCTACCAGAAGGCGTTCGCCGAGGGGCAGTCCGGCTACGCGGGCGCGATCGCCGTGACGCTGGCCGTGGTGACGTTCCTGTTCAGCCTGTACTTCCTGCGGCTGGGCCGCAGGCGCGGGGTGATCTGACATGACCAGGTTCAAGACCCTGCCCGCGCACGTCGTGCTCGTCGCGGCGTCGGCCTACTTCGTGCTGCCCCTGCTGTGGCTGGCGATCTCGGCGACCAAGGGCCGCGACGAGCTGTTCACCACGTTCGGCTTCGCCCTGCCGGAGAACTTCGCCCTGCTGGACAACATCCGCCAGACCCTGTCCTACGAGGACGGCATCTACCTGCGCTGGACGGCCAACACCCTGCTGTACGCGGGCGGGGGAGCGCTGGGCGCGACCGCGCTGGCCGCGATGGCGGGCTACGCCCTGGCGAAGTACTCGTTCCGGGGTTCGGGCGCGATCTCGTGGGTGATCATCGGCGCCGTGCTGGTGCCGGTCACCGCGTTGGCGTTGCCGCTGTACTTCCTGATGTCCGCGGTCGGGTTGCAGAACACACCATGGGCGGTGCTGCTGCCCAGCCTGGTCTCGCCGATGGGCGTGTACCTGTGCCGCCTCTACGCGATTTCGTCGGTGCCCGACGAGGTGCTGGAGGCCGCGCGCATGGACGGCGCGTCGGAATGGCGGGTGTTCCGCGCGGTCGTGCTGCGGATCATGTCGCCGATCCTGGTGACGGTGTTCCTGTTCCAGTTCGTGGCGATCTGGAACAACTTCTTCCTGCCGCTGGTCATGCTCAACTCGCGCGAGCTGTTCCCCCTCACCCTCGGGTTGCAGGACTGGAACACCCAACCGCAGGTCGGCAACCAGGTCATCTTCAACCTCGTGGTGACCGGCGCGTTCCTCGCGGTCGTGCCGCTGGTGGTCTGCTTCCTGCTGCTGCAACGGCACTGGCGGCAGGGCTTGGCCCAGGGGAGCGTGGTCGCGTGACCGCCACCGCCCGCACGGGCCTGCGCGTGGCGCACAACCCCGTGCTGCCCGGCTTCCACCCCGACCCGTCGATCATCCGCGTGGACAGCGCGTTCGTGGTCGCCACCTCCACCTTCCAGTGGTTCCCCGGCGTGGCTCTGCACCGCAGCACCGACCTCGTCACGTGGGAACGCCTGCCGCACCCGCTGACCCGGCACGCGCAGCTCGACCTGCGAGGCGTCCCCGACTCCGGTGGCGTGTGGGCGCCCTGCCTGTCGCATGTGGACGGCGTTTTCCACCTCGTCTACACCAACGTGCTGGGCTACAACGTCGACGGCTTCTACGACACCCCGAACTTCCACGCGCAGGCACCGTCGGTGTTCGGCCCGTGGTCCGACCCGGTGCCGCTGCACTCGCGCGGCTTCGACCCGTCGCTGTTCCACCACGACGGGCGGTCCTGGCTGCTGTCGATGCAGTGGGACCACCGGCCGGGGCGGCAGCGGTTCGCGGGCATCCTGCTCCAGGAGTTCGACCGCGACACCCGAACCCTGCTCGGCGAACCGGAACTGATCTTCACCGGCACCGACCTCGGCGTCACCGAGGGCCCACACCTCCATCACCGCGACGGCTGGTTCTACCTGGTCGTCGCCGAGGGCGGCACGAGCTGGAACCACGCCGTCACCGTGGCCCGATCGCGAACCCCGACCGGCCCCTACCAGGCCGACCCGGCCGGGCCGATGCTCACCAGCGCCGGGCAACCCGGGCTGGAGTTGCAGAAGGCGGGGCACGGCAGCCTGGTCGCCGACGAGGACGACCGGTGGTACCTGGCCCACCTGGTCGGCCGTCCGGTCGACGGCGAGGGACACTGCGTGCTGGGCAGGGAGACCGCGATCCAGCGCGTGGAGTGGGTGGACGGCTGGCCCCGCGTGGCAGGGGGAGTGCCCGCCACGTCGGTGACCGTGCCCGACGACTACCCGCAACCGGCGCCGCCCACGCCGGCGAAGCTCGCCGAGCTGGGACCGGAGTGGCAGACCGTGCGCCGCGCGCCCGACCCGTCGTGGCTGTCGGTGTCCGAACGGCCGGGCGCGGTGCGGCTGCGCGCCGACCAGTCACCGGCCAGCCGGCACGACGTCAGCCTGATCGCCCGCCGCCAACAGGCCATGACCACGACGTTCACCGCGACGATCGAGGCCGAGCCGGAGCACTTCCAGCAGATGGCCGGCCTGATCCACTACTACGACTCGGCGCTGTGGCACTGGCTCCAGCTCACCCACGACGACCGGGTCGGCCGCTGCCTGACCCTGCTGTCCTGCGACCACGGCACGCTCACCGACCCGTTGGCGGGCGCGGTCGTGCCCTGGCCGCACGAGGGGCCGGTGCGGCTGCGCGCCGAGGTCGACCACGCCGAGCTGCGGTTCTCCGCCGCCCGGCCCGACGGTCCGTGGCAGCGCGTCGGGCCCGTCCTCGACGCGAGCACCCTGTCCGACGAGCACGCCGCCCGCGCCGCCGTCGCGGGCGGCAACGGCACCGCCGTCGAGGGGTTCACCGGCGCGTTCCTCGGCGTCTGCGCCACCGACCTCACCGGCCGTCGCATGGTCTGCGACGTCTTGGACGCCACCTGAAGCCCTGCAACGAAGGAGAAGGCACATGGGTCAACGACGATCTCTGTTCTCACTGGTGGTGGCCGCGGCGCTGGCCCTCGGCCTGGTGCAGTTCGCACCGGCCGCCGCGGACCCGAACATCCCCGCGAACGAGAAGATCCGGATGTTCGTGGGCCAGGACAGCGACACGCTGTCGGACTACAAGCGGGACGTCCTCAACGGGACCAACACCCCGCAGCCGGGTGGTGTCACCCTCTACACCAACCTGGTGCTGGGCGGCACCCCCGCACCGCTGGCCGGCATGAACGGCCCCGTCAACTGGGGCTCGGGCACCGTCGACTTCAACCGGACGTTGAGCGAGTTCCCCGGCGCGTCGCTGGCAGTCGGCCTCTACCTCTCCGACGCCACGGCGGGCTGCGGCAACCAGCCGCTGCGCGCGATCATCGGCCGCACCGACGCCGACCTCGTGCAGGGCAACCTCGTCGCCCAGTACCGCGCCAAGGTCGACGAGATGATCACCAAGTTCAAGTCGTACAACAGGGAAGTCTTCCTCCGCATCGGGTACGAGTACGACGGTCCGTGGAACTGCTACAACGCCGACTTCTACAAGCAGGCGTTCCGCTACATCAAGGGCCGCATCAACGCCCTGGGCGCCAACAAGATCGCCACCGTGTGGCAGTCGGCCGCGTGGCCGCTCGACGAGCACACCGGCAACCCCGAGTGGGGCTACGTCGTCACCGCGCCCAACCACTTCGACATGTGGTACCCCGGTGACGACGTGGTCGACTGGGTCGGCATGTCCGCCTTCTACGGCAGCACCTACAACCGCTACCAGTGGGCGTGCAAGGCACCGAGCATCAGCCCGCGCGCGTTGCAGGACCGGGTGCTGTCCTTCGCCCGCGGTCACGGCAAGAAGGTGATGATCTCCGAAGCCGCCCCGCAGGGCTTCACCACCGGCTCCAAGACCTCCAGTTGCATCTTCGCCAAGAACCCACAGCCGGTCAGCGGCCAGACCATCGTGGACACCTGGTTCAACGACCTGTTCTCCTACGTCACCGCCAACCGCGACGTCATCCGCGCCGTCGCCTACATCAACACCAACTGGGACGCCCAGACCCAGTGGCAGTGCAACGGCGCTCCCGCCGGCCAACCCGGCTGCGCCAACGGCTACTGGGGCGACTCGCGGGTCCAGGCCGATCCGACGGTGAAGGCCCGCTGGATCGCCGAGCTTCGCAAGGCCCAGTACGTCAACGGCACCGACGGCACCCCGCCGCCGACCACGACCACCACGACCACGACGACGACGCCGCCACCCACATCAGGCAGGCAGTTGTTGGTGGGGCAGAGCAACACCGCCGCGTGGCAGGACCTGACCGGTGCGACCCGCACGGACCCGGCGGGCGGCTCGGTGTACTACGGCGTGCGCGACGGAGGCTTCGCCGGCCAGTCCGGCTCGTCGTCCCACCTGGCCTACGCCGACTTCCTGGCCGCGCGCGGCAAGCAGATCCAGGTCGGCATCAGCTGGAAGGACTACCCGCCCGCCTGGAACGGCGACCCGAACACCCACCTCCAGGCGTCCCGCCAGGCCACCGCGGACATCGCCGCCGGCCGGTACGACAACCAGTTCACCGCGCTGACGAACTACATCAACGCCCACCGCGGCTCGACGTTCCTGCTGCGCCTGGACTACGAGGTCAGCAGCGCGTTCCATTGCGCGAACGGCACGGACTGCATCACGTACCGCAACGCCTTCCGCAAGCTCGTGCAGCTCATCGACTCGCGCACCGGCGGTGGCGCGAACGTCAAGTACGTTTACCACCCGGTGCGCGGCGAGTTCGACAAGCTCTACCCCGGTGACGACGTGGTCGACCAGGTCGGTCTGAGCATCTTCAACCAGGACCTGTGCCAGCCGTTCTGGGAGAACGGCACGCCCTACTGGAACGGTGAGCAGAACACCGCCAACCGCACCTGCCTGGGCTACTACGACGCCATCGTCAACGGCAACCGCAACGCGATCCGCCACGAGTACCCGGTGGACCAGAACGTGCTGCGGATGATGTGGTGGGCCCAGCAGCACGGCAAGAAGATCATCCTCTCCGAGGTCGGCGTGCAGCGCATGAGCGGCTCGCTCGACGGCTCCGGCCGGCAGTCCGACGCCGACTACAAGGCGTTCATCGACCGCCTCGGCACGTTGCTGAACTATCGGGGACCGATCCCCAACGGGGTGATCGACGGACGGCAGACCAGCTTCCTGGGCACCGGCTACGACCTGTCCCAGGTCATCGGGTCGGTGGTCTTCATCGACCTGGACTGGCGGTACGGCTTCGACGGCAAGATCGGCGCCAACCCGCCGTTCGGCTTCCCGTCCACGTCCGGCTGGTTCGTCAACTCCCTGGTCAGCCAGTACCCGCAGGGCAAGGCCGCGTTGTGCGGCGTGCTGGCCAACGGGTTCTCCACCCGCTGCGCCTGACCACCGATGCCGGTCGTCGGACACGGCACGTGTCCGACGACCGGCACCGCACCCAGACCCGTTTCAGCGATCAGGAGGCGGGTTCGGGCGCGCTCCGGGAAGGGCGGGTTCGGCGTGGACGGGACCGGTTGTCCGGCACCGGGCGCACCCGATCGTGAGTGGATCGCACCTGCGACCGGTTCAGCCGCCGGTGCTCTCCCTGATCTCCAGCGTGAACGGCGTCTGCACCCGTTCCGGCGGCAGGTCGGGGGTCTCGACGCGGCGGCGCAGCAGGTCGACGGCCGCCTCGGCGATGGCTGCCTTGTCCGGTGCGACTGTGGTCAGCGAAGGGCGGCCGTAGCTGCCTTCCTCGTTGTTGTCGAAACCGACCACGGCCAGGTCCTCGGGCACGCGCACACCACGTTCGGCCGCCATGCGCAGCGCACCGACGGCGAGGAGGTCATTGAAGCAGAAGACCGCGTCGGGCGGCTCCGGCAGCGCCAAGAGCTCCGCCATAGCCGTCGCCCCGTCCCGGCGGTGGTAGTTCAGGGCGGTCGCCACGAGATCGTCCCGCAGTGGCAATCCGGCGGTGGTCAACGCCGACCGGTAGCCCTCCAGGCGTTGCGCGGCCGTGCCGCGGTGCGGATGTGCGCCGATCGCCGCGATCCGCTTACGTCCCAGCGACACCAAGTGCCGCACCGCGTCCTCGGCGGCGGCGACGTTGTCGATGCCCACGCGGTCGATGGGCAGGTCCACGGTGTGCTCGCCGAGCATCACCACGGGGATGCCGGGCGCGAGCGCGGCGAAGTCGCCTTCCTGCAACGCCTCCGGGCTGACGATCGCGCCGTCGATCAGGTGCGTGCCGAGGGAAGCCAGGGTCGCGCGTTCGCCCTCGCGGGTGCCGAGAGTCTGTTCGATGAGGACATTCCACTCGTGGGCCTGAGCCGCTTGGAGCACCAGCCCGGCCAGTTCGGCGAAGTAGGGGATGCCCAGTTCCGGCAGGACCAGCGCGAGGAAGCCTGTGCGACCTCGCCGCAGGTTGCGCGCACCGAGGTTGGGCCGGTAGCCCGTGGCGAGCAGGGCCTCCTCGACCCGGCGGCGGTTCTCGGCTTTGACGAACTCGTGGCCGTTGACCACGTTGGACACCGTTTTCACCGACACGCCCGCGAGCGCGGCGACGTCTTTGAGCGTGGCCAACCACTGCCTCCATTCGACCAGCGGTGCTGGGGTCGAATGGAGGCTATCTGCCGCGAAGGGTCTTTACAACGTTGTTCCAACGATGTAAAAAATGCCTCGTGACGCGAGTCACGTACACCCGGAGTGATGGAGCAAATCCCATGTCGCAGTTCGTCCGTGCCGGAGCCGCCCTGGCGGTGGCGACCGTCCTGATGACCGCCTGCACCGCCCGTGAACAGCAGACCACCACGGGCAGCAGCGCGGGCCCCGCCGCGTCGGCCGCGGCCACCCCGTCGTCCGGAGCGGGTTGCTCCCGCGAGGCGATCGGCTACCCGAAGATCGACGTCAAGGACGCGGTCATCGGGTTCTCCCAGTCGGAGAAGGAAGCGAACCCGTTCCGCACGGCGGAGACCCAGTCGATCCGGGACGAGGCTGCCAAGCTCGGCGTGCCGGGCGACAAGCTGCTGGTCACCAACGCGCAGAGCGATCTGAACAAGCAGATCAGCGACATCAAGTCGCTGCTGGACCGCGGCGCGCAGCTGCTGGTCGTCGCGCCGCTGAACTCAGACGGCCTCCAGCCCGCCCTCGACGCGGCGAAGGCCAAGAAGGTCCCGGTGATCACGATCGACCGCAAAGTCACCTCGAAGGCTTGTGACGACTACCTGACGTTCATCGGCTCGGACTTCGTCGAGCAGGGCAAGCGCGCCGCCGAGGCCATGGCGAAGGTGACCGGCGGCACGGGCAAGGTCGCCATCCTGCTCGGCTCCTCGGGCAACAACGTCACCACCGACCGCGCGAAGGGTTTCAAGAACAACCTGCCCGCCGGGCTGGAGGTCGTGGCCGAGCAGACCGGCGAGTTCGACCGCTCCAAGGGTCAGGCGGTGATGGAGCAGCTGATCCAGTCGAACCCGGAGATCACCGCCGTGTACGCCCTGAACGACGAGATGGGCATCGGCGCGGTCACCGCGCTGCGCGCCGCGGGCAAGACGCCCGGCAAGGACGTGAAGGTCGTTTCCATCGACGGCACTCGCAACGCGGTGCAGCTCGTGGCCGACGGCGCCTACAACGCCGTGATCGAGTCCAACCCCCGGTTCGGGCCGCTGGCGTTCCAGACGCTGCAGGACTTCGCCGACGGCAAGGCCATCCCGGAGACTGTGATCATCTCCGACGACCAGTACGACGAGTCCAACGCCGCCGCGAAGCTGGGGAACGCGTACTGATGGTGCTCGAAGCCGTCGACGTCACCAAGGAGTTCACGGGCGTGCGCGCCCTGGACCGGGTGTCGTTCAAGCTGGAACCGGGGGAGGTGCACGCCCTGGTCGGCGAGAACGGCGCCGGCAAGTCCACCCTCATCAAGGTGCTCACGGGCGTGCACCTTCCCACCTCCGGCACGCTGCTGCACCGCGGGCGGCCCGTGGAGTTCGCCAGACCCGTGGACGCGCAGCGGGCCGGGATCTCCACCATCTACCAGGAGGTCAACCTCGTCCCGCTGATGAGCGTCGCGGCGAACCTGTTCCTGGGCCGCGAGCCGCGCAGGCGCGGGCTGGTGGACTGGAAGAAGGTCAACGCCGACGCGGCCGACCTGCTGGCCGACTACGGCATCCGCTCGGACGTCCGCCGTCCGCTCGGGACGCTGGGCGTCGGGGCGCAGCAGATGGTCGCGCTGGCGCGGGCCGTGGCGATCGACGCGGACGTGCTGATCATGGACGAGCCGACGTCGTCGCTGGAGCCGCGCGAGGTGGAGACGTTGTTCTCGGTCGTGCGGCGGCTGCACGAGCGCGGCATCGCGATCGTCTACGTCAGCCACCGGATGGACGAGCTGTACCGGATCTGCGACCGGGTCACCGTGCTGCGGGACGGGCGGCGCGTGCACACCGGGCCGTTGGCGGACCTGTCGCGGCTGGAGCTGGTGTCGATGATGCTGGGCCGCAGCGTCGGCGACCTCCGCGCGCACGGCGCCACCGCGTTCGGCGAGGACCACCACGCGGGCCGCGAACCCGTGCTGGAGGCCAAGGGCTTGACCAGCGGGCAGCGGCTGCGCGACGTGTCGGTGTCGATCCGGCCCGGCGAGGTGGTCGGTCTGGCCGGACTGCTCGGCTCGGGCCGTTCGGAGACCGCGCGGGCCATCGTCGGCGCGCTGCCACTGGATTCGGGCACCGTCCTCGTCGGCGGCGTGGAGACCGGCTCGGGGGTCGCGGGCGCGATGCGGGCGGGGATCACCATGCTGGCCGAGGACCGCAAGGCCGAGGGCATCATCCCGAACCTGTCCGTGCGGGAGAACATCGTGCTCGCCGCCCTGCCGAGGCTGTCGCGCTTCGGCGTGGTCAGCCGCGCGAAGCAGGACCGCGTCGTGGACACGTTCATCGAGCGGTTGCGGATCAAGGTGTCGAGTCCTGAGCAGAAGGTCTCCGAGCTGTCCGGCGGCAACCAGCAGAAGGTGCTGCTGGCCCGCTGGTTGTGCACCCAACCGACGGTGCTGCTGCTCGATGAGCCGACGCGGGGCATCGATGTGGGCGCGAAGGCCGAGGTGCAGGCGTTGATCGACGAACTCGCACGGGAGGGGTTGGCCGTGCTGCTGATCTCCTCGGAACTGGAGGAGCTGCTGGCCGGCGCGGACCGGTTGCTGGTGCTCAAGGACGGCGCGGTCGTCGGCGAGCTGGTCGGGGACCAGCTGACCCAGGACAACGTGCTCGCGGCGATCGCCACCGGTGACTCCGAGGTGGAGAAGTCATGACCGCTCTCGCGCTCGACCGGTTCGACCGCCGCCGCACCGCGCGGTGGTTGCAGGAGTACGGCGTCTACGCGGCCGTCGTGGCACTGCTGCTGTTCAACATCGCGTTCACGGCGAACTTCCTCACCGTCGGCAACTTCCGCACCCAGCTCGTCCAGGCCGCGCCGGTGTGCATCGTGGCGCTCGGCATGGCGCTGGTGATCGGCACCGAGGGCGTGGACTTGTCCGTGGGTGCGGTGATGGCGTTGTCCGCCGCGCTCATCCCGCTCTACCTCGGCTACGGCCCGCTGCCCGCGATCGCCATCGCGGTCGTGGCCGGGCTGATCGCGGGCATGTTCAACGGCGTGCTCGTCGCCTACCTCGGCATCCAGCCGATCGTGGCGACGCTGGCGCTGCTCGTCGGCGGGCGCGGGCTCGCGTTGGTCATCGCCAACGGGCAGCTCGTGCAGGTCCACGACCCTACCTTCCTGTGGCTGGGCACGGGCGATGTGCTGGGTGTCCCCGTCAGCGTCCTGATGGCCGGGGTGTTCGCCGTGGTCGTCGCACTGCTGGTCGGCCGGACCACGTTCGGTCGCCACGTCGTGGCGATCGGCGGCAACCGGGCGGCGAGCACGCTGGCCGGTCTGCCGGTCAAGCGCGCGTTGGTGGGCGTGTACGCCATCTGCGCCGTGCTGGCGGCGGTGGCGGGTGTGCTGTCCACCGCGCGGCTGTCGGCGTCGGACCCGGCGGACATGGGGCTGCTCATGGAGCTGTCCGCGATCACCGCTGTGGTCGTCGGCGGCACACCGCTGACCGGCGGGCGCGTCCGCGTCCTGGGCACCGTGATGGGCGCGCTGCTCATGCAGCTCGTGGCCGCCACCCTGATCAAGCACAACCTGCCCTACTCGACCGCGCAGATGGCGCAGGCCGCCATCATCGTCGGCGCGGTCTACCTGGCCCGTGAGCGGAGCAGCCGATGACCGTCGAGACCCGCGTCCGCCGGGCGTCCTGGGTGAGCGTGCTGCAACGGCAGGGCGCCGCCGTGGCGCTGGTGCTGATGGTGCTGGTCGCGTGGACCGCCTTCCCCCGGTTCGGCAGCCCGGACAACTTGCGTGACATAGCGCTGCAGAGCTCGTTCCTGGCCGTGATCGCGCTCGGCATGACATTCGTGATCATCACCGGCGGCATCGACCTGTCCGTCGGGTCGGTCTACGCGCTGGGCGGCGTGCTGGCGGCCTACGGCGCGCAGTGGGGCTTCCTGGTCGCCCTGCTGCTGCCGCTGGTGGTGTGCGGGCTCATCGGGCTGCTCAACGGCCTGCTGGTGGCCAAGACCGGCATGGCGCCGTTCATCGTCACGCTCGCCACCCTCCTGTTCGCCCGCGGCCTGCTGCTGGCGATCACCTCCGAGGGCGCCACCACCTACCGGATCGCGGACGACTCGCCGTTCCTCGAACTGGGCCGCGGCACGGTCTTCGGCTTCGGCTACCCGGTGTTCGTCGCGCTGGCCCTGTGCGTGGCGGGCGGGGTGCTGCTGCGCCGCACGGCGCTCGGCCAGTCGGTGTTCGCGGTGGGCGGCGCGGAACACTCCGCGCTACTCATGGGTTTGCCGGTGGCCCGTACGAAGGTCCTGGTGTACGTGATGTCGGGCGTGCTGTCCGGCCTCGCGGGCGCGATGACCGCCGCCTACCTCCAGTCCGGCGTCACGGTCATCGGCGTCGGACTGGAACTGGACGCCATCGCCGCGGTCGTGATCGGCGGCACCCTGCTGACCGGCGGCCTCGGCACGGTGCTCGGCACCGTGATCGGCGTGGCGCTGCGCACCGTGATCCAGAACGTCATCAACCAGATCGGCACGCTCGACAGCAACGTCCAATCCGTGGTCAGCGGCGCGTTCCTGCTGGTGGTGGTCATCCTCCAGCGCTCGCTGGCCAAGTCGCCCGATCGAAGATGACCGCACGGCCGACCCTGCTCGTCCGTGCGGCTACGGCCGTGGAAGCGAACCGCCAGGAGAGCGGTCACGGCCGTAGCTCTTCGTACCGCCCCTGTCGCCCCTGCACCGAAGGAGTCCCATGCGCAGCCTCGTCGCCTCGGCGGCGGCCGTGCTGGCCCTGGCCGCCGGCCTCGCCGTCGTGCCCGTGACCACACCGGCCGCGTCCGCCGCCATCGTGCCCAAGACACCGCCGCTGTCCACGCCGTGGACCAACCAGGTGTCCACCACCAACCCCCTGCCCGAGTACCCGCGCCCGCAGATGACCCGACCCGACTGGCAGTCGCTCAACGGCGAGTGGCAGTTCCTCAACCCCGCCACCGACGGCGCGGGCAACGTCAACCGGTATGCCGCGCCCCCGTTGGGGCAGACCCTGCCCGAGCGCATCCTGGTGCCGTACCCGGTGGAGTCGGCGCTGTCGGGCATCATGCGCAACGACAACCGCGACCTGATGTTCTACCGCCGCACGTTCACCGTCCCGCCGTCGTGGAACGGCCGGCGCGTCCAGCTGCACTTCGGCGCGGTCGACTACGAGGCCACCGTCTGGGTCAACGGCACGCAGGTCACCACGCACAAGGGTGGCTACGACCGCTTCGAGGTCGACATCACCCCGCAGCTCAACGGCGGCACGAACGAGATCGTCGTCCGCGTCTACGACCCGACAGACGGCCGCGGTGAGAAGCAGCCGGTCGGCAAGCAGGTCAACAATCCCAGCGGCATCTTCTACACGCCGTCCTCCGGGATCTGGCAGACCGTGTGGCTCGAACCCACGCCCACGTCCTCGATCTTCTCGGTCGACGTCTACCCGAACCTGGCGAACAACACCGCCCGGGTCCGCGTCTTCACCCGCGGCAACGTCACCGGCCACACCGTGCTCGCCGAGGCGATGACCGGCTCGACCGTGGTGGGCAGCGCGACCGGCGGCTTCACCGAGTTCGCCGTGCCGGTGCCCAACGCCCGGCGCTGGTCGCCCGACGACCCCTACCTCTACAACCTGCGGGTGTCCCTGCGCAACGCCTCCGGCGGCACGGTGGACCAGGTCGTGAACTACTTCGGCATGCGCGAGGTGGGCAAGAAGCTGGTCGACGGGGTCCTGCGGCCCACCCTCAACGGCGAGTTCGTCTTCCACGTCGGCACGCTGGACCAGGGCTTCTGGCCAGACGGGCTCTACACCGCGCCCACCGACGCGGCCCTCGCGTCCGACCTGCAGAAGCACAAGGACCTCGGCTTCAACATGGTGCGCAAGCACATCAAGGTCGAACCGGCGCGCTGGTACTACCACGCCGACCGGCTCGGCCTGCTGGTGTGGCAGGACGTGCCGTCCACACCGGCGTTCGACGCGAACCGCACACCGGCGCAGATCGCCCAGTTCGAGACCGAGGCACGCGAGATCGTCGACGAGCACCGCGCGTTCCCATCGGTGGTCGCTTACGTGCCGTTCAACGAGGGCTGGGGGGAGTGGAACCTCGCCGACACCCGGCGTGTCACCACGGACCTGGAGAACTACGACCCGACCCGGTTGATGAACGCGCACAGCGGCTACAACTGCTGTGTCTCCAAGGGCGACCCCGGCACCGGTGACATGATGGACTGGCACGTCTACACCGGACCGGACGCGCCACGCCCGTCAACGACCCGGTTCTCCGTGCTCGGCGAGTTCGGCGGTGTCGGGCTGCGCACTCCCGGCCACGAGTACAGCCCCAACGGCCAGTTCTTCGCCTACGAGCAGGTGTTCAGCAACGCGCAGCTCAACGACCGCTACACCGGCATGGTCCGCGACGTGAAGCAGCTGATGACCACCAAGGGCGTCTCCGCCTACGTCTACACCGAGATCACCGACCTGGAAGGCGAGTACAACGGCCTGCTCACCTACGACCGGCGCGTGCAGAAGGTCGACACCAACCAGCTGCGCGCCGCGCACACCGACCTGATCAACTCCTCGCGCAACCTCAACGCCCAGTCGCCGATGACCCTCGGACACGTCCGCTCGTTGCGGGTCACCACGCCCGGCTTCACCGACCGGTACCTGCGGCACTCGAACTCCACCGCGCGCACCGACGTCATCACCACCGGGAGCGCCGACGGCGCGCGCCAGGACGCGTCCTACCGGACCGTGGCCGGCCTGGCCGACTCCCGCTGCTACTCGTTCGAGTCGGTCAACCTCCCGGGCCGCTACCTGCGGCACGCCGACAGCCGGGTCCGCCTGGACGGCGACACCGGCGGCTCGTTCCGCGCCGACGCCACCTGGTGCGCCCGCCCCGGCCTGGCGGCCGGCGGCACGTCGTTCGAATCGCTGAACTTCCCCGGCGCCTACCTGCGCCACTACGCCGACAACGCCTACCTGGCACGCAGCGGCGGTCCGAACGCCTGGGACACCGCGACCGGTTTCGCCGCGGACGCCACGTGGGACACGAGCGCTCCGGCGCTGTGGCGCAGCTCGGTGCTGCTGCCCACGAATGTGCGCCGGTCTTTGCAGGTCACCACGTGGGGCCACACCGACCGCTACCTCCGCCACGCCGACAGCCTCGCCTACACGGAGGTCGTCAACGGGGGTAGCAGCGCCCTGCTCAAGGCCGACGCCACCTACACCGTCCGACGCGGCCTGGCCGACTCGTCCTGCTACTCGTTCGAGTCGGTGAACTTCCCCGGCCAGTTCCTCCGCCACGCGGCCAGTCGTGTGCGCAACTCTCAGGACGACGGCTCGGCGTTGTTCCGCGCCGACGCCACGTTCTGCGCCCGACCCGGCGTGGGCGGCACCGGCCTGACGTTCGAGTCGATCAACGCGCCCGGCTCCCACCTGCGCCACTACGAGTCCCAGGTGTTCATCGCCTCGGGCAACGGCGACGGCGGGTTCAACCGGCCGCAAACGCTGACCGCCGACAGCAGCTGGAACCTCGCGTCCCCCTGGGCGCCGTAACCGCTCGGCCCGCCGTGGTGGTTGCACCCGCGACCACCACGGCTTCTTCAGGTCTCGGACAGCACACCGCGCACGAGGGCGGCCCGGCTGACGTGCTGGAGATCGTCCTCGATCAGGTTGCACCTCACCCCGTCCATGCCTGGGTCAGGGGCCGGCCCTCCGTCCGTCGATGCCCCGCCGGGCACGCGTCCGCCCGGCCCGCGATCTTCGCGGGCCGGGCGGGTGGCGCTGTGGGGCGATCGACTACGGGCTCACACCGAACGCGATGGTGATCGTGTAGTTGTCCCCGGACCGGCCGACCACGTTGATCGTGGTGTTGCTCGCCGCGTCGCGGAACCTGCCGCCCACGCCGAACGGCGCATCGTTCAGCTCGTGCCCGCCGCAGCCGCGTGAGTTCGGCCGCGCGTCCTTGACCAGCACCGGGCCGTTGCCGCTCGCCACGGCGGTGTTGACCGAGTAGACCAGCACACCGGTGGCGCACACCGCGGAGTCCAGCCCGGTGCGCGCTCGCGCCTCGGCCACGAGGGCGGTGGTCGCGCTGGTCCGGATCACCACAGCCTTGCGGCCGCCGACCACCGAGACCGGCACGAGCGTGTCGGTGTAGCGACCGGACGCGCTCACGCACCCGATCTGGTCGTACCGCAACCAGTCGAGCTTCCACTTGTGCCACGCCAGCAGGTCGGGGCTCGGTCCGGAGATCAGGCCCATCACGTCCCAGCCGCCGACGAACCGGTGTCCGTCGCCGCCGTAGGCGTACAGGTCGGGCAGGCCCATGGCGTGTCCGGTCTCGTGGTTGAGGACCTTGCTGCCCCAGCCCCACATGTCCTGGCCGAACGTGACCGACTTGCCGATGACCGTGCCGTCCGGCGCGGTGAGCGCGCTCATGAAGGTCGGGGAGAAGGAGATCTCCGACGCGGCCCGGGTGGGCACGACGTAGAGCAGGTTCGTGCCGCTGAACGACGCCGAATGGCCGACCGCGGCCAGTGCGTCGTTGAGGTAGCGGGCGTGCGCCTGCCAGGTGAGGCCACGTCGCCAACCGTAGTCGGTCGAGGGGCGGGGCATCCGGTAGAAGCGGCTCGTGACGGCGTTGACCGAGACGGACAGGTTGCCGTACGAGCTGGTGGCGAACCAGTTCGGGCCGCCGGGCAGCAGTTGGTCGCGCAGGCTCGTGGTGGAGTCGTTGGCGGGTGCGTCCGGGAAGTCGACGAAGATCATCGTGGTGCGCAGGGTGCCGCGCGAGGGTGCGAACCCGCGCGGGGTGGGCACACCTTCGGACAGGTTCACGGTGGTGGGTGCCAGTGCGCACGCGCCGGCGGGCACGTCTGCGTGACCGGTTCCGGCGGGCGTGAGGGTCGTGGCGAGTGCCAGTGCCGCGGCGAGGACGAGTCGGTGGTGTGGCACGGTGGACCTCCGGGATGTCAGAGCGCGACCGTCCAGCGCTGGTCGGGGGTTCCGTTGCAGTCCCAGACCTGGAGCCGGGTGCCATTGCCGCCCTCTCCACCCGGGACATCGAGGCAGCGGCCGGAGTTCGGGTTGAGCAGCGAGCCGTCCGCGCGCCGCACCCACTGCTGGAACACCGACCCGTTGCAGTCGTAGACCCACAGCGGTGTGCCGTTGCCGGTCTGCCCGCCGGGAACGTCCAGGCACCGGCCCATCGACCGGATCGTGCCGTCGGTTTCCACGGCCCACTGCTGGACCGGTGCGGTGTTGCAGTCCCACAGCTGCACGGCGGTGGCGTTGAGCTGTCCACCGGCGGCGACGTCCAGGCAGCGGCCCAGCGCGTTGCGGATGCCGCCGAGGGCGTGCGGGACGGTGGCGCCCGGGGCCAGGCGCAGGGCGCTCTCCCGCCGGTTGCCGCGCGACCAGGCGGGCGAGCCGAGGCCGATCGTGCCGCCGGCGACGGTCCCGTTGAGGTAGTCGCGGTACCAACCGAGCCAGTACGGCAGGTTGCCGGAGTTCTGGTGGTAGCCGTAGGCGGCGGCGCAGTGGACGCCGTCGGTGCGGCTCGGGTCGTCGGCGCACTGCGGCGCGCGACCGGTGCCGAGTTGGCGGAAGTAGAACTGGGCGAGGCCGTGCAGCGCCTCGTGCGTCCAGCCGGCCAGGGCGTCCTGGTTGTAGCCCAGGTCGTCACGGGCGTTGACGCTGCTCCAGCCGGTGTTGTGCGGTCCCGCGCCGCCGAGTGTCCAGTAGGAGTGGTCGCGGAACGCCCCGTACACCAGCACGCCGTCCCACCCGCCGTTGCGCACCCAGCGGGACACGTCACCGCGCACGTCCTCGGGGCGGATGATGCCCTCCGGGCTGGTGCTGGTGAGCGGGTCGGGGGAGACCTGCACGGAGGTCTGGAGGAACACGCTGCCGCCGGTGAGGTCGCGGACCATCCGCGGCCAGGTGGTGAGGAAGGCGTTGCGCGCCGCGTCGACCTGGGCGGTTGAGAGCTGCCCGCTCCAGCCGGGCGCGGTGGACAGCGGTTTGACGATCATCAGGAAGCGCAGGGCGACGGCGGGCCGCGGTGCGGCCGACGCCGGGACGGTCATCGTGGATAGGGCGATCAACACGGCGGACGCGACCGCGGTGGCGCGCCCGAGCAGGGAGGTGGTCACGTCACTCCAGTCCGGGCTCGACGGCCCAGGTCGTGTCTTCGGTGAAGCCCGCCGGGGCGTCGAACGCCTTGCCACCGTTCGGGGACGCGATGTGAACTTCCGACGCGTAGTGCCGCACGAGCCGGTCCGGCACGTTGTGCGCGCGAAGCCGGACCTGCCCGACACCGGCAGGTTCCGCGCAGAACGTGGCATCGGCGCGGAACAGGGCCGAGCCGTCGTCCGCCGCGAGGCGAACCCGGAAGTCGGCGTGCCGCAAGCGGCTGCCCGCGAAGCCGACCGGTTCGAAAGAGAAGCAGGACGCGTCGGCGAGGCCGGGGCGCACCACCATCGTGGCGTCGCGCCGGTCGGGCAGCGGGCTGCCGGCCGCGATCGGCGAGGTGACCGCGAGTCGGTCCCGGTGCCGCAACCGCCGGTCGGTGAAACCGGGCGTGGTGGCCCGCAGCGAGACGACCATGCCCGCCTTCAGCGGCTGGGATAAGGCGGTCGGGGTGAGGCGTTGGGCGGCCGAACCGTTGCAGTCCCACAGGCGCAGTCGCGTGCCGTTCGCGGTCGCGCCGTTCGGCGAGTCCAGGCAGCGGCCGGACAGCGGGTTGACCAGCGTGCCGTCCGGGCGGTGCAGCCACTGCTGCGGTGGCAGGCCGTTGCAGTCCCAGATCTGCAACGGGGTTCCGGCGGCGGTCGCCCCGCCCGGGACGTCCAGGCAGCGGCCGTTGACGGTCAGGGAACCGTCGGGCCGCCACGTCCAGCGCTGCACCGGGGCGCCGTTGCAGGACCACAGCTGTACCGCGTCACCGTTGCGCCCACCACCGGCGGCGGCGTCCACGCAGGTGCCGCCCACCGCGGTCAGCGACGTGGTCTGCTCGACCGCGGGTGGCAGCACGGCGTTCCCGGCGAACGCGCGGCACACCCCGTCCGCGCCCGCGTCGGTGGTCACCTGCGCCAGTCGGTCGCCGTCCAGCGGGACCAGGGTGGGGCTGTAGTTGGGGCAGACCCCGGGTCGTGCGCCCGGCACGCCCACCGGCGCGGGCAGGGTGCTCCACGTGTCCAGCGCGGGGCCCGCGGCGAAGACGACCAGGCCGTTGCCCGCCGCGGTCGAGCCGTTGGCGTTGAGCACCCGCTGCCCGACCAGCAGCACGCGTCCCGACCCGGTCACCGCGAGGGTCGGCGTGGCGACGAGGTAGCGGCCGTCGCGGGTGCGGGCCAGCGGGCCGAGGTCCGTTGGGTCGCCCCACGACCAGCCGTCGGGGGAGGTGCGGTGGCGCACCGCGCAGTCGTACTGCCCGCCGTAGCCGCACACCTCGTACGCCATCAGGTAGGCGCCGCTGGGCAGGCGGCGCACCGAGGCCATCCCCGGTCGGTGCCCGGCGGCGGTGCCGGACACCGTCGTGGTGCGCTGGGTCCACTGGAGGCCGTCGTTGCTGGCCACCCGTGCCAGCACCTGGCTGCGGCCCGGCTGCCCCTCGTCGGCGTAGTGCAACACCAACCGGCCCGAGGCGTCCACGGAGAACTCCGGCTCCCACAGGCCACCGGTGCCGCTCGCGCGCACCGCCGTGGACAGGTGGTTCCACGTGCGGCCCAGGTCGGTGCTGCGCCACACGCGCAACGCCATCCGGCGGTCCGCGCCGTCCTGCCCGGTGCTGCCCGCCCACAGCAGCGTGCCCGGCGGCAGCGAGCCGACCTGGCGCGGCAGCTCGAACAACGTCGTGCAGCACAACCCCGTCCGCGCCTCGGGGTCGGCGACGGCGCCCACCCGGCGGTAGGTGGTGCCGCCGTCGGTGCTCTCGCTGATCGCGCCCACCGGTCCGCCGGGCGGGAAGGCCGTGGTGGTCAGCAGCAGCCGGCCGTTCGCCGCGCCGTTGTGGGCGAGGCGGATCGCCCTGGGGTACATGGCGGCGTCCTGGCTCACCGGCGTGCCGCCCGCCGCCACCGCGACCGGCGCGGCGGACACCAGGGCGGCCAAGACCGCGAGTACGAGGAATAGTGCGGAACGTCGGCGCTTCACCGTTGAACCTCCCGAGTTCGCCCGGTCGCAGGATCAGGACGGCGGGACCGGTGTGTCAATGAGATGTCCGCAGGAGAAAGCGAAAAGTCGACGCACTTTCGGAGAAGTCGGGGCGTAGCAGCGAAAACACCGCGGTTTTCGGCCGAGTTCCTTGCCGATCCCCGCCTCTGGTCCCATCGTGAGCAAGCTGGGAACGCTCCCAGGACACGTTTCTTCTCCGATGACGTGGAAGGAAGACCGATGCGAACCTGGAGAGTGCTCACCGCCGCGGCGGCCGGAGCCGCCCTGGCCCTGACCGGCCTGGTGGTCGCCCCACCGGCCGGAGCGGCCGTGGAGATCTGCGAGCAGTACGGCTCGACGCGACTGGACAGCGGCCGGATCATCGCGCAGAACAACCGGTGGGGCGCCTCGACCGCACAGTGCATCAGCGCCGACGGCACCGGGTTCCGCATCACCCGGTCGGATCACAACAACGCCACGAACGGCGTGCCCGCCGGCTACCCGTCGGTCTACAAGGGTTGCCACTACGGCAACTGCACCACCGGCAGCGGCCTGCCGCTGCGGGTGGCCGACTTCGGCGACCCGCGCGGCACCTACGACATCAGCACGCCGAACTCCGGCGAGTGGAACGCGTCCTTCGACATCTGGTTCGACGCCAACGCCAACCCCGCCGGGCAGAACTACGGCGCCGAGCTGATGATCTGGGCCAACCACCGCGGCCGGCCGCAGCCGATCGGCTCGAAGCGGGCCGCGGTGACGCTGGAAGGGGCGGCCTGGGACGTGTGGATCGGAAACATCGGCTGGAACGTCATCTCCTACGTCCGGCAGCAGCCCACCAACCTCATGGCGAACTTCAGCCTGAAGGCGTTCACCCAGGACGCCGTCAACCGCGGCCAGATCAACCCCGCCTGGTACATGACCAGCGTCCAAGCCGGGTTCGAGCCGTGGATCGGCGGCGCCGGCCTGGCGGTCAACCGGTTCGACTTCACCACCAACGGCAGCGGTGGCGGGAGTGGCGGGCAGAAGATCGTCGGCGTCGGCAGCAACCGGTGCGTCGACCTCGACGGCTGGGGCACCGCCGACGGCACCGCGACGATCCTGTGGGACTGCCACGGCGGCACCAACCAGCGCTGGGAGTGGCGCGGCGAGTCCCTGGTCAACCCGGTCTCCGGCAAGTGCCTCGACGTGCGGGGCAGCGGCACCGCCAACGGCTCGCAGGTGTGGCTGTGGTCGTGCCTGGGCAACGGCGCGCAGCGCTGGGTCCGCGAGGTCAACGGCAACCTGCGCAACCCGCAGTCCGGCAAGTGCCTCGACGCGGTCGAGCGCGGCACCGCCAACGGCACCCGGTTGCAGATCTGGGACTGCGGCAGCGGTGTCCAGCCCCAGCAGCAGTGGCGGTTCGAGGCATGAGGGCGGTCCGCGTGGCGCTCGCGGTGGTGGTCGTGGCCGGTGTGCTCACCCCGGTGACGGCGAACGCGGCGGCGGCGCCGGTGATCGTGGTCGACGCGAACCGGCTCGGCGGGCCGCTGAAGAAGGCGGGGCTGGGTTCGCTGCTCGGCGTCACGTCCCGCACCACGGAGACCCCGGCGCACCTCCTCGCGCAGACCCACCTGACCGTCTCGCAGCACATGACGGCCCGGTGGAACGAAGGCGAGCGCGCCGGAACCGAGGTCGTCGCGCCCAAGGTGCGCGGCACGGACGTGAAGATGATCGCCCGCTTCAACGACCTCATGGGCGGCAACCCCTGGTACCAGTGGCAGGGCACGGCCCACTGGTTCGAGCGGGTGGACGAGGCCACCCGGCGCATCCAGCCCTACCGCGACACGCTGCTGGCGGTCGCGCCGTTCAACGAGGCGGACAACAAGCTGCACGGCCTGGAGCGCGACGTGGCCGTGCCCGGTGGCACGTACGACCAGAAGTTCAACTGGCTGTGGACGCAGACCGTCCGACGCGTCCGTGCCATCGACGCGACCGTGCCGCTGATGGGTCCGAACTGGGAGTTCTACCTGCCCTGGCAGTCCGGGCAGCAGCAGAAGATGCGCGACTTCCTGCGCAACGCCGTCGACACCGGCACCGTCCCGCAGCTCATCGGCTGGCACAACCTCGGCCCCAGCCCCGGCGACGTCCCGGAGGCGTTGACCCGCTACTACCGGCCGTTGGAGAACGAACTGCGAGTCCCCGGACGGCCGCTGCGCGTCGTGGTCGAGGAGTACGGCCCGCAGACCACCGACCCGGCCAACCCCGGCGACTTCGAGGGCGTGCCGGGCTCGGCGATCCGGTACTGGGCGGACCTGGAGCGCTACGACGTCGACCACGGCGCGATGGCGATCTACACCAACCCCGGACTGCTCGGGAACACGCTGCGCCGCGTCGGCGGGGGAGCGCTGCAACCCAACGGCGGGTTCTGGATGATGAAGTGGTACAAGGACATGCGTGGCCGCAAGGCGCACGTCAACCGCTGGGACGACACCGCCAACGGGCGCGGCTACCTGCGCTCGGACGCCATCGCCTCCTGGGACGACGGGCCCCGCACCCTCACCGTCCTCGCGGGTGGTGAAGACGGTCCGGTCGACGTGCGCGTGACCGGCTTGGCCGCGCGCGGCCTCGGCGGACAGGTCCGCGTCCGACTGGACACCACCGTCTGGGACAAGGACCCGAACGAGGCCAACCGGCGCGTCGACGCGGGAGGGGACCCGAAATCGGGCACCTACAACGTGTTCGACAAGACCTTCACCGTGGACGGGAGCGGGAACCTCACCGTGCCCATCCGCAAGATGAAGCGCTACGACGGCTACCGCGTCACGATCTCGCCTGTCGGCGGGCCGGACGCGTATCCGACCAAGTACGAGGCGGAGAACGCGGCCGTCGTCCACGCGGTGCGGCACGGTGGCGGCAACGGCCGGTTGGCCTCCGGTGGCTCGTACATCGGAGGCATCGACCACGCCGACAGCTCGGTCACCTTCCCGGTTGACGTGCCGTCCGCCGGAATCCACACGATGACCGTGCGGTACGCGGCGGGTGTCGGCGCGGCGACCCACGCGGTCACGGTCAACGGCGTCCGGCAGGGCGAGGTGGCCTACCCGGCGACCGGCGGTTGGGCGAACACCGAGACGGACACGGTCACCAAGCGGGTGGTGCTGCGGGCCGGGCGCAACGACATCCGCCTCGGCAAGGGCGCCGGGCACGCGGAGGTCGACTACATCGACGTCCGGCCGGACACCCACCGGTACGAGGCGGAGAACGCGGTGGTCACCTCGGCCCGCCTCGTCCCGTACCGGTCGAACTACCTGCCGGACTACGTCGGCGGCATCGACTCGCCGGTGAGTCAGGTGGAGTTCACCGTGGACGCGCCGGTCGCCGGCACGTACGCCCTCGACATCGGGCACGCCAACGGCTCCACCTCACCCGCCGACCACATCGTGCTCGTCAACGGTGTGCAGCGCGCGGTCGCCGGCTACCCGCCCGGCGGCTCGTGGCTGGACGCCGAGCAGCACGACCGCGCCACCCGCGTCACCACCGCCACCGTGCCCCTGACGACCGGGCTCAACAAGGTGGTGCTGCGCAAGCGCACCGGGTTCGCCGAACTGGACTGGCTCTCGGTCCGGCTGCCCTGACCCGCGGTGGGGAGGGGCACACCCGCCGCCCCTCCCCACCGCCACCTGCTCGACCGGCGGCGTGCACGTCAGCGGACGACTCCGCCGCGTCGGTACCCTGGACCGAGCCATCGCCTGATCGGGGGTGATCAGCCGAAGACGTGTCGAGACCTGCCTGACGGGGTAATTCGCCGGCAGACCCGTTGAGGTGGCAGCGGGGCGGATCGGAGGGGTCGTGGCGCCCGATGTCGGTGAACCAGAACCCCTGCTCTTCGCGGTCTCCGGTGAACACCCCTCGGAACTGGTGGCGGTGCGCCGCTGGGCCGCATCGGCACTGCGCGGCTTGGGCGACGCCCACCTCAGCGACGTGCTGCTCGTGGCCACCGAGCTGGTCGCCAACGTCTACGACCACGCTCCCGGTCCTTCACGGTTGCGGATGCGGCACAGCCCTCAGCCGTGTCGGGTGTGGATCGAGGTCGATGACACGTCGACCGAAATGCCCGAGACGGGCAGGTCACGACTGGGTGAGCACCGCGGCCGCGGACTGACCCTGATCGACGCCATCGCCGAGGACTGGGGCGTGCGCGCCCTTCCCGACGAAGGCAAGACGGTGTGGGCACTGATCGACTGCGACGGCACCCGCTGCGGACAACACAGATCCTGACCACAACCGTCGGACCCTTGAGTACCAAGCTCGGTGGCCCGCTGTTCACCGGGCGCCGTCGGACAGGTCCCGCCGGACGATGTCGGCGGTGCGGCGACCGGACACCAGTGCGCCCTGGATGGAGGCGGTGTCCCGGTGGTCGCCGCACACGTACCGGCCGTCGTCGAACCGCACCGGTTGCCGCATCGACCGGCCCGGCGGCGTCACCGGCAGCGCGTGCGGGATCGCGTACCTGGCCACGAGTTCCCAGCCGCCGGTGTCACGGCCGTACAGCGCGCCCAGCCGCGCGCGGACCAGTGACTCGACGGCCTCGTCGGCAGCCATCACCCGGTCGGGTATCGATGCGGTGATCAACGCCGTGTCCGCGGGTGCGTAGCCCTCGGCCACCGCGCTGATCACCGCCGTGTTGATCAGCAGGTCCGAGTCACCGTCGAGCACCAGCACCGGCTGGTCGTCGGCCGAGGCAGGCGCGGTGAAGTACCACGTGGTGACAGCGTGCCAGGAAGGCTCCGGAACGTCCGGTACCAGCTGGTGCGCGGTCGTGCCGTCGGTGGCGACCACGACCGCCCGTGCCCGGATCGCGGTGCCGTCGGCGAGGTGGACAGCGGTCTTGCGCACTTGTTCGACCGCGCACGCGGTGCGAATGGATCGACTCGGCAGCGAGCGCGCCAGTTGGCGGGGCAGCTCTTGCATCCCGGCGTTGGGCACGGCGCCGCCGCCTTTGAGGAAGCACCGCCAGATGAGGCGGAAAGCCCGGGCCGAGCCTGCCAGGGACGGATCGAGGAACACCCCGGCCAGGAACGGCCTCAGGACGTCCTCGACCGTGCGGTTCGTGATGCCCCACCGGGACAGTTCGGCCCGGATCGACCGGTCGTCGGTCGGCCGCCCGCGCACCGCTACGTCCGGGCTGAGGAGAGCACGTGCCGAGAGCGCGCTCACGGCCGCGACGTCGCGTGGCCGGTGCGCGGCGAACCGGGCCGCGTCGGCTATCCGGCCGGCCACCGTGCCCGTCATCGCGGACGGCCGTCGCCAGGGCGGGACGAGGTGGTATCGCCCGTTCGTGGTGACCGCGACCGCGCCGCGTGCGAAGGGCCGCAGGTCCAGGGCCGCGAGGTCGAAGATGCGCCGTACTTCCGGGTAGGAGGGCAGCAGCACCTGGAACCCCCGGTCCAGTCGGAACCCGTCGACCAGGTCCGTGCGCACCCGACCACCGACTTCGGCGCCGGCTTCGCACACCGTGACTGCCAGGCCGGCACGGTGCAGCCGGCGTGCCGCCGCGAGTCCGGCGAGCCCTGCTCCGACGACCACGACGTCGACGTCCGGTTCCACCACGGCTCCCTTCCCGCCTCGTGACGTATCGGGATCAGTCAACCGCAGCGACCGCGGGGCGGCATGACGGCGGGTGCGGCGTGGCTCGCGCCGAAGTTGCCGGCAGACGGCCGCGCGTCGTCTGGAACGGCTCAACAAGCCGATGGTCCCGATCGGCCGTATCTTCGATCGTGCGGCGAGCCACGTCCAGGTGCGTGCTGCGCGGCGGATCGACTGTGCCGGCAGATCCTGTCGCGACCGCGCCGCCGTCACCGCCATCGCGGGTGGCTGAGGGCACGTCATGGACCACGCCGTACATCGGAGGGAGAGCCAAGCATGCGTCGAGACACCGCTGCTGACCGACTTCGTCCCGATCGGGGGAGTGCCGACCTGTGCCGGTCGGTGGCGGTGCTGGTGGCCGCCGCGGTTCAGACGGCCGCGGGCGTGGTCGGCGGAGCGGGTCTGTGGGGTGAACCCGTGGGGACGGTGGCCAACTCCTATCCGACGTTGCTGCTTCCCGCGGAAGGAGCGTTCACGATCTGGACGTTGATCTATGCGACGTTCGCGGCGTTCGCCGTCCGACAGGCCCTGCCCGCCCAGCGCGCCCGTCGAATCCACCGCTCGACCGGCTGGTGGCTGGCGGCCGCGGGGGTGCTCAACGCCGGGTGGGTCGCTTTGTTCGCGCACCGCGAGATCGTCGCCGCGCAGGTGGTGATCGTCGCGTTGCTGGTGTGCCTGACCGTCGCGGCCACCCGTCTCACTCACCACCCGGCCGCGGACTGGCCCGATCGATTGCTGGTGCACACCCCGATCGCCGCCTACACGGGATGGGTGGCGATAGCGACCGTGGCCGGCGCGGCGACTGCCGGCGCCGCTTCGGACGCGGCCCCGTCCGTGACCGTGGCGGTGATCGCGGTGCTGCTGACCGGCGCAGTGGCCGCCACCGCGGCCCTGCGACTTCCGGCCGTGGTCGGCTACGCCGCCGCGGTGTGCTGGGCGCTGACCTGGATCGTGGTCGGCACCACGGCCGTGCCGGTGCAGGTGGCCGGGACGTTCGCCGTCGTGATGGTGGTGGCGGCTTCGGTGCTGCGCACGTTTCGGGCGGGCGACGTCACCCGCAGCGCATGGGGTTGAGTCCGGCGTCGACCAGAGGTGGGTTCGCTGGGCGTGGATCTGCCGGGGTGAGTCGTCAGGTCAGCGCCCTGGCGCGGTTGTCGTCCCGGAGTCGATTGCGGTCGAGAGCGGCACTGGGGCCTGGCGTGGCTTCCGCCAGCCCTTGGAGCTGCTCGCGGGCGCAGTCGGCGCTGCGAACCCGAGGTGACCAGCCCAGCACCGTGCGGGCCCGGGAGGTGTCCACCAGCGGGGATCGCGTGCCGACGTCGAACCAGCCCGGTGACATGCCGATCGCCCGCAGCCGCCACAGCAGCCCGACGGCGGTGCGCATCGCCATCGCGGGGACGGGGACGACCTGTGCTTTCGCGACGTGGGCGAGGTCGGCCGCGGTGAGGGTGTCCGCGGCGAGGTTGAACGGGCCCGCGGCGCGGCGTCGCAGCATCCGCACGACCGCGTCGCCCACGTCGTCGGCGTGCACCAACTGCACCCGCAGGCGAGCCGGCAGCGGCAGCAGCGGCAGCCTGCCGTCCCGCAGCAGTCGGATCAGCCACAGCGGGACCAGCGGATCGAAGAACAACGCCAGGAAGCTCGCCGAGGCGGCGCCCTGCGCGACCAGCGTCGGCCTGATCACGGCGACGGTCGTGTCCGGGTTCTCCTCGGCGAACCGGCTCACCGCGGCCTCGACCTCCGACTTGCCGAGCCCGTAGACCGAACCCGGGACCCCGGTGGTCGGCCACGACTCGTCCACCGGCTGGTCACCCGCCGGGGCGTACGCGGCGATGGAGGATCCGTGCACGACGTGCGGAACCCCGGCCCGACGCACGGCCTCCAGCACCGCCGCGGTGCCTTTGTGATTCGTGCGGTGCAGGCGCTCGCCCTGCCTGGTCGGCTGGAACATCCACGCCAGGTGCACCACGGCGTCGGCGCCCGCCATCGCCTTGTCGAGCACGTCCCGCGCGCCCTCCTCCCCCAGGTCGCACGAGTACCAGGTGACCTCGTCGAAGGGTGGCCTGTGGTCGGGCGGACGTCGGCAGATGCCCACGACCTGATGGTCCTCCGGGTCACCGGCCAGCGCGCGCAGCACCCCGGATCCGACGTTGCCCGAAGCTCCGGTGATCACGACTTTCACGGCAGCGCCCCGTCCGCTCGGCCATCCCTCGCGGGGTGGACTACCCGGCTCGACCGCCGGCAACCTCACCGGATCGGGTCGGGCAGGCTGAGCGGCCAGTAGCCGGTGCGTTCCACCACGACCGGCGCCACCGCGACGGGTCCGCGCGTGTCGTGGGCCAGCAGTCGCAGCCTCTGCCCGGCACGCCGGTAGAAGCGCAACTGGATGCGCCTGCCGAACAACCGCCACCCGTACCGCATCCACCACGGCGCTCGCGGGTGCAACTGCGAGTAGCCGCGTGCGATGAACTCCACCTCGCCGCCGGCGTGGTGCTTGACGAGTTCGTAGTCGACCCGGCCTCGCTCCAGGTGGCCTTGGAGTGTCTGGTAGCTCCACCCCCACAGCGTCCGGTCCGCGGAGGTCTCGTCGCGCACGTCCGTGATCCGCACACCCATCAGGAACCGCAGTCCGGGCAACCGGGCTTGTAGGACCATGTCGCGGCCCAGGAAGTCCGAGCCGGGCTCGTAGAAGGCCCGGACGATTTCCGGTGGGCTGAACTCGTAGTCGGCGACCAGCACCCGCGCCCGCTGCCACAACCCGCCGACCTCGGGCGGCCCCGCTGCCTCCCGGCCCAGTTCGTGCCGGTGCACGTCGAAAGTCCACCCGTTCGGCTGGACTTCGGCCGGGTCGTAGTTGAGCGTTCGCTCTCGAAGGGAGCGCAGCAGCGAGGCGACCTCGACCCGTCCAGACGGCATCACCGCGACCACTCCTCAGACGTCCGGAACCATGGGTTACCCGTGAGCGCCCGTGCCAACCGACAGTACGGCCGGCTGCCGTGCCGGAAGGCCGGCACGAACGACCGGACACCTGGTGTGGACGCATTGACAGTGGCGGACGGGGTCGGCGACAGCCGGTCGGATGGCTCGAAGGGGTGGATTGATCCACTGTCGCTTCGGGTACTTCCGACCGAACAGGCAGTTCCGAGCCTCTCAGCGGGAGGACGACATGTCCCGGACCGAACGCACCACGCGCACCCCGGTACAGATGGTCGCCATGCTCTTCGGCGTGGTGTTCACCCTCGTCGGCATCGCCGGGTTCATCCCCGGACTGACCACCGACTACGACACGCTGATGTTCGCGGGCCACCACTCAGAGGCCATGCTGCTGGGCCTGTTCCAGGTGTCCATCCTGCACAACGTCGTGCACTTGGCGTTCGGCATCGCTGGGCTCACCTTGGTGCGCACGGTGCGCGGCGCTTACCTCTACCTGGTGGTCGGCGGCGTTATCTACGTCGTGCTCTGGATCTACGGCCTGCTCATCGGCATGGACAGCACCGCCAACTTCGTCCCGCTCAACACCGCCGACAACTGGCTGCACCTGTTCCTGGCCATCGCCATGCTCGGGCTCGGCCTGGCACTGGGCCGACGGTCCCTGCCCGCCCGCACCTGAGTTGATCCCACCCGGTGGACAGGTCCTTGCCGTGCGGGGTGGAGGCTTCGAGGGGCGGGTGCCGGTCACCGATTGATCGGTGAGTGCACTCGGAGCAGTCGTGTCGTCGCTCGGGTGAGGCTCAACGCGGTAGGAGTTGCCGCTCCCGGGTCTGGGTGGTGCGCCACCGCCACCAGGGCGAGATCACGCAGAGCCAGGCGCCCACGACTGCGTCGGTCAACGCCATCGGGGTGGTGAGAAGCGCGGCGGTGACCACGACCGCCACGACACCGGCCGCGAGCACCTGCAAGGTGTTGTCGTTCCACGTGCGTCCCGCCACGACGGCGCCGAGCGCGGCGGCGAGCCACGGGAGGCTGAGCGAGGTGGGGTGGAACGGCTGCACCCAGAGCAGCACGGCGAGCAGTTCGGCCGCGGCGACGTGCCTGGTGGCGTTGCGCCAGTCGAGGCCGATGCCGCGGGTGCGCAGCCAGCGCGCGTAGTGCACCGCGATCGACGGAGGCGCGGCGATGGCGACCAGGATCCACCAGCTGGTGTAGAGCCACAGCGGCGTCCAGGCCAGCGCGGCGGCGCTGACGAGACCCGCGATCCCGTAGAGCCGGACCGGGAAGGCGAAGCTGACGCCGTCGGCGCGTGCCAGGTGGTGCAGCTGGTCGATCTCGGTGATGACGTCGTGCGCGTCGCCCCGGGACCAGCCGCTTGTCATGGTGACCACGCCTCGTCGTCCGGTTCGACCTGCCGCGTGGGTGAGGCTACGCCGGTGGCACGGGGCCGGACTAGAGTCGTCGGCGCAGGCCCTCGGGAAAGGGGGACGGGTGTCCGCGTGGCAACGCCATCCGTCGGTGGAGCTGGACGATGTGGTCCACCAACGGGTGCGCTTGGGCATCCTGGCTGTGCTGCACGCCGCCGAGGCGGCGGAGTTCTCCTACCTCAAGCAGTTGCTGGAGCTGACCGACGGCAACCTCAAGCGGCACTTGGACGTGCTGGTCGAGGCGGGCTACGTCACCAGCGAGCGCACCGGGACCGGGCGTCGTCGCACCACGATCACCATCACCGAGCCGGGGCGTGCGGCGTTCCGCCGGGAGATCGAGAGCCTGCGCAGGTTGGCCGAGCAGCCGCTGCCGCCGACGAACGTGGAGCGCTGACCGCGCCGGCCCGCCCGTCGACGTCGGCGGTCGAGCGCACTGAAGTCGACGGGCGGCGGCGTGCGGGTCGTGGTCTCGCCCCCAGTGCGGAACCGCGACCCGCGGCCGGTGGCGCGGCGTTGGGGCTCAGTAGCCGTTGGGGGTGAGGACGTCGACGTAGATGGGTCGGTAGGAGCCGCCGAGGGTGGTGGTGTCGTAGCGGACGCGGCCGGCGACGGCGTTGGCGTCGATGACGGTGGTGCCGCCGATGTAGATGCCGGTGTGGTCGTAGTCGCCGCCGTAGGGGATGCCGTCGTTGGGGTCGGTGTTCCAGAAGACGAGGTCGCCGGGGCGTGGGTTGGTGGTGCGGCGTCCTTGGTTGATCTGCCCTTGCAGCCAGTAGTTGAGCTGGAGTCCGCGGCCGGTGACGCGGGCGGTGGCGTCCCAGATGACGTTGCGGTTGAAGCACTCGCAGTCCATGGCCTGGCGCGAGCAGGTCCAGCCGGTCGCGTACCGGTACGGCAGGCCCAGGTAGGACTTCGCCGCGTTCACCACGGCGTTGCGCACGGCCGAGGCCTGGGCGGTGAGGTCGGAGTCGGTGGCCGCCGACGCGGGTGTGGCGAGGCCGGCGGCGGTCAGCAGGGCGACGGCCGCACCTACGACGGTGCGGCGGGCGGAGGACGGCTTCATTCGGACTCCCGAGGGGTGGAGGTGCTGCCGGGTCGACTAGCTTTGTGCTGCAAAGTCACGGATGTTTCTAGTGGCTCGGTCCGACTTCGCGCTATGTCGTCGAGGAGGGCGACGGGTGGACGGCACGGTTAACAATTAACTGGCACACCTTGGACATGGTTGCTATCCGGCGAGCGACTGGTGGGCACTCCTTGTGCGAAGTGGGCGTCGGTCGAACACTGGATGTCGTGGTGCGCGCAAGGGGCCTGGGTATCGAGGTCGGCTCCGGTGAGCCCGGCCCGTTGAACGCGATCACCGACGTGCCCGGTGTGCGGGTCGGGCACCGCACCCTGATCAACGGGGACGGGCAGCTCCGGCGGGGCCTCGGTCCGGTGCGCACCGGGGTCACCGTGGTCGTGCCGGCGGACGGTTCGCTCGGGATGCGTCCGGTTTTCGCCGGTCGTCACCGCCTCAACGGCAACGGCGAGCTGACAGTACTGGAGTGGTTGCGCGAGTCCGGCACGTTGACGTCGCCGATCGGGCTCACGAACACCCACGGCGTCGGTGTGGTGCGTGACGCCCTCGTCGCCGCCGAGGTGGCCACGAGGGGGTCGGGCGAGTTGTACTGGTGCCTGCCCGAGTTGAGGGAGACTTGAGGACGGGATGTGCAACGACGTCAGCGGCTTCCACATCCGATCCGAGCACCTGCGCGAGACGCTCGCCGACGCGTCCGGGGGCCCATCGCCGAAGGCTCGGTCGGCTTCGGCGCCGGCATGGTGTGCCACGGCTTGGAGGGAGGGCATCGGCACGGCCTCGCGCGTCATGGACGGGCACACCGTCGGCGTGCTGGTCCAGGCCAATCACGGTCGACAGGAACGCCTCAGCGTCAACGAGATGCCGGCCGGCACGTCATCGGCACCGATGACGTGCCGGTGCCCGCGGTGTCGGAAAGCACCACTCCGGGTGTCGGGCACCGGGTCGATCATCGTGATCGTCGACCGACGCGCTGCTGTTGCTCCACCAGTGCGATTGGCTGGAGCACCGAGCCGCCTTCGGCATCGCGCACCGGCGGTGACGGCGAACCGACCAGTGGCGGCCTGGGTCATCGCCTTCAGCGTCGCCAACCGCCTCGAGACACAGGTATGGCGCCGCCGTGCCGTGGAGTTCCCTCGACCTCGCCGGCGGGGACCAGCGGGTGCTCGCCGCCGTGCCGGCACCGCGTACACGATGCGGACAAGGTGGGTCCGGGTCCTCCACGACTGCGGCTACGCCAGCGTGAACGACGGTGCCACCGTCAGCATCTCCTGCTCGGCCAACGGCACGACCCACACAGCGGTCCCGGAGCGGCCGTTGAGCCTCGGGGCGGGGGTGCTGGTCCCACCGGCAGGCGCGGATGCCGAGCCGCGAGACGGGTTGTTTCTCGCGGAACAGCGCGACGGCCGGTGGCGAGTCGGGTTGGACGGGTGGTAGCACCGGGGTCGACTCCGCAATCGCCCTTCGACCAGGTCGGGTCACGGTTCGAAGTCCGGTGAGGCGGCTTCGGCCCGGCGGGGACGGCAGTACGCACGATGGACGTCGAGCGGTGTGGGATGGCTACGAGGGATGTGGTCGCGGCGCGCACCGGCAACATCGGCAGGCGGCCGGTGCAGTCGGGGCGGGTGCTGGAGGGATCGATCATCGGTCTGCAAGGCGGCACTGCGGAGGTGCGGCGCAAGCTCGGCGTGGTGCGGGGTGCGCGTGGCGGGCGTGCCGGTGTCGACGGTGTGGTTGCAGGACCGGGCAGGGCAGCGCACCACGTTGTCCGGCGAGCGTTCGCCGTGCACGCCCAGCGGCACCTCCGGGTGCGGCTCGCTGCGGCAGGCGGCGGGTGACGGGCGGTCACCGGCTGGGGCGCAGAGCCTGACGGCGCGCGTCGGCGATCATGCCCAGTTGGTCGGCGGTCAGGGACAGGGTGACGCCGTGGTCGATCTCGGTGCCGACCACGGCGACGGTTCCGCACCACCGCTGTGCCGGCGCGCCGAGGGTGGTCAGCACCGCCCACGCGGTCGGGTTGGGTGGATAGCGGTCGACCACGGACGCCGAGGCGGCCTCGGACACATCCACCACCTTCGCCCTCATCCCCGCGTCGAGTCCCACCCCGTTGGCCAGGCGGCGATACGGATCCACCACCGTGGCCACGGCCGTCCACAGGCCCGATTGATAAGGGCCGCCCCACTCGTCGGGCACCGCCTGGCCGTCCGCGGTGCGGCGCAGCAGCTCCCCGTCCGGGGTCAGCAGCACGAACAGCACCTGCCCGGGTCCGGCGGACCAGGACGTCACGGACTCGAACGGTTCGGTCACCAAAAGCCCTTCCTTGGGCGTCGCCCGGTCCCGCGACGTGAGCACGGTGAGTGACAGGGTGCACGGAGCGTCACGATAGCCGTCATTGTCGATCGGGCTCGGTGGGCGCGCCGACGCGCAGGCGAACAGTTCGTGACAACCGGCCCGAACCGTCCCGGCCCACCCGCTCACAGAATCGGACGCCACCCATGTCGAACAACCGCCGACCGGGCGTTCACCAACGGGTGACGAGCCTGTGTCTCCGGCGGCCATTGCGGCGACCGGCGTCCGGTTCCGGACGTGTCACGGTGGCCGGTCGTCCAGTAGCGGGGCGCCGCCTGCCACCGCCGTGCGCATCGTTCCGCGACGACCGCGATCGGCGCTGGACCAGCAGGGCGCCCAAGTGGTGTGGTGCGCTGATCGGGTGGCCGGATTAATACACGACCGTGGGCCAGAGTCGTCCGATCCAGCAGGAGTCGGCGCCGGGCGGTGTGAAGTCCTGGCTCGACGGCGGGCATGGTCGAAGGCCGGAAACGCTCGTCGGTGCCCCGATACGCTGATCTCCGCTGGGTGATGAAGGGATCGCCGGTGACCGATCGTGACACCGCCGTCGGTGTGAGTTTGAGCGTAACGCCCGGCGCGATCGCCCGCACGTTGCGGGCCGAACCCGACGTCGCCGTGATCGTCAAGGTCGCGGCGCGCGCCCTGGTCGTCGCCACCAACCGCGACAGGGTTCCGACACCGGTCGACGTCGCCGACCACACTCGCCACGCCCGCATCGCCGTGCCGGCCGAACTGTTGCGAAGGAGTCGGATCCCGACCGTGCCCATCCCCGTCGAGCTTGGCGAACACCTGGTCGACACCAAGCGCTCCGCATCGTCGCCGTGACCACCGGCGGGCAGCACGACCACGCGCAGCACGCCGCTGAGGATCACACGGCGGTGATCGCCGCCGCCCTGCGCCAGCACTGGCCCGACACCGGCCCAGACGCCGACAGGCAGATCCACGCCGCCGCCCGCGCCCTGGCCCGCCACCACAACCCCTCGCACTCCCGTGCGCGGCAGACCACCACCCTGGCCAACCTGCTGCGCCACTGGTGGCCCAACCACGCCGAACAGGGACTGCACTGGGTCGACATCCGCACGGCGGCGCACCACATCGTCACCGCCCTCACCACACGACTCTAGGCAGGGCCGCACCACACCGGTTCCCGCCGCCTGCCGCCCGGGAAGTGACCTGATCGGGTGGCCGCGCTGCGCTTGGCGCGGACGTGGTGTGCACTGGGACCGGAACACGAAGAGGACACCATGCCGGTTCCGGGTCTGCCGGGGCAGTCCCATAAAGCAGGGACCGGCGAAACGCGGAAGGGTGCGTCCGGCGGCGACGGTGTCGACCCGGCACGGAACGCGGGAACGCGAACCGTCTGGCGCGGACCCGCGCGTCAGACGGTGGCTGGGCCGGCCGCCCGGCCACGGCTCCGAGTCCGTCGCCGTCGGATCACCACCAGCCCGGCCGTCCGCGCCGGCAGATGCCGCTGACGCAGCGGTTCCGCCCGTCGACAGCCAACGCGCTCAGGTCTTCGGTGCCCACGTTGCCCGACGTCCCGGCGATCACACGACCTTCACGACAGGCTCTCCGAACGTGGAGCAACCTAAGTGGCGTCACGCACCGATGAATTGCGGGACGCGACCCGCACGGCCTCAGGTCCGATTCGTGCGCTCTTTCGGGCACACGCCACCGGCGGGTCCGCGCGCGGTCCGTAAGGTAAGCACTCAGCCGACCGACACGTCCCAGCCGCCGGCCAACGGGCAGTGCTGCGCCGCCCGGTCCACCAACTCGCGGCGACGGTCGGGGTCCCGGACGTTGGGCAGTTCCACGACCAGTCGGGCGTCGATGGTGTAGGACTGCGCGCCATGATCGCCCAACCGCACCTGCGCACGCACGACACTGCCGGTCGTGTCCTTCCCCTCGGTCGAGGCCAGCACCACCAGACTCTGGTGCAGGCAGGTGGCCAACGCCGCCGCGTAGAGCCGCTCAGGATCCCAACCATCGCCGCGACCGCCCAACTCGGGCGGCTCGACGATGGCCAGACCGCCGGGTTCGGCTCCCTCCACCTCGACCCTGCGGCTATCGGCCCGCGACACGGCCGACGTGGTGTAGAGCGTTCTCGTGTCCATGTTTCGCTACGCCTCCCTGTCGATCCACCTCCGATCGAATACCCCTCGCACACACCACCAACCGCCGACAGAGCACAGACACGCCGACGGATGACCCGATCAGATCAGACTCGCTGCGGGTCGCCGTAGCGCAGGCTGCAATGAGACCGATTCGGTGACCGTCGCCTCGCCGGGACGGTGGTCCGCAGAACGAGTCGACCAGCACGGCGTCGGATGTGGTCCACCTGGAGCAAGCCGCGCACCGGGCCTCGGTGCGCTGGCCCGCGGATCACCACGCCTGCCAGGCGTGCTTCATCGCTTGCGTCAATCGAGTGGAACTCAGACCACCGTCCACATTGGGGACCGAAGGAGAGTCGACAGCGAATACTTGGCTTCGTCAGTCTCAATGACCAGTGCTCTTGATGGTGTGCCGGGCTCGCGGACCCACAGCACGCCGGCGACCGGATCGTCCGTAGTCGGGCGAACCTGTAGGGCGGAGCCGGGGGTTGCAGAAGTGTGCGCTTCTGCAGACGTGCTCCTTTCTGTCCATCGTGGTCATCCGCCGTTGGGTGCTCCCGCGCGGGCTTCCTGGACGGCCAACGGCCGCAGGGAAAGCGTGTATTCGTAGGTGGTGTCGGGTCGGACCTGGCCGGCGGGCCGTACGGGGTTGGGGGTGTCGCCCACACCGGTGACGGCGTGGCTCGCGTGCAGGGTGACCCAGCCCTTGTTGCGCTGGAGCTGGAACGGGTACGCGGCCCGGTCGAGGTCGTCGTACGGCGTCACGCTGACGTCCTTCGCGCCCGCCACGAGCAGGCCGCCGGTCTTGCCATCGGTCAGCAGCGCCCAGCGGGCGTCCGTGTGGTTGCCGTGGTCCTGCGGGCGGTGGTAGTCGACGTACTGCTCGTCGACGGTGGACGAGTGGACGCCGATGGGCGTGCCGTCCTTGCGGTCGACGTAGCTCTCGGCTTCGCGGCCGTACCAGGAGAACCGGTCGTAGCTGTCGGGCACGGCGAGCGAGACGCCGATCCGGGGCAGGTAGGGCAGCGTGCGCATCGCGCCTTGCGGCGTGACCTTGTGTCCGAGCCGCAGCACGCCGCCGCGTTCGATGGTGTAGGTCATGGTCTGGTCGAACCAGGCGCCGGTGACGTCGGGGGCAGCCACCCGGCTGTCCACGACGACGCGCACGCTGCCGGGGGGAGCCGGTTCGGCGCGGATGCCGGTGACGGTCGTGGCGAGCCGGTCGAGTCCGACCGCACGCCAGTCCTCGCCTTCCGCGCGGCCCCACCGGAAGGTCTCGTTGCTGATCGGAGCGCGCCACGCGTCGAGCTTCGGTCCGGTGCGCAGCAGTTCGCGATCGCGCACCTTGATCGACGACAGTGACCCGGTCCTTCTGTCCACCGTGTAGCTGACGCCCTCGGCGGACGCCGTGACCGCGGCAGCGTCGTCGGTCGTGATCGCGGCAGTGCCGCCGCGAGTGCCCAGGTCCTGGTCGAGACCCGGGATCCTGGTGCCGCCCAGCGAGAACTGGTCGTGGGCGAGAACATGCCCCGCCGGCACCATCGGCTGCGCCGAGGAAGTGACGGCCTCCACGGTGAGGAACCGTTCGCGGTCGGCCGGGTTCGGCGGTACGGGGATCCGAATCGTGCCGGTCGAGTTCGCCGCCACGCGCAGCGGCTGTTCCCCGCGGGTAACGACCCGCGAGCCCTCGGTGACGCGCCACCTCAGTGCCAGTTCGTCGGTGCCGGTGAACTGCCGCTCGTTGAACACCGACAGCGCGCCGCCGGTGTAGCCGAACCGCAGTGGCTGCTGGGCCCACGCCAGCTGCGTCGTCTCGGGCTGGGGATCGCGGTCCGGGCTGACCAGGCCGTCCAGGCCGGAGATGCTGGAGCCGTAGGACAGGTGGGTGCCGCGCTCCTCGACGCGGTCGAAGTCCAGCGCCAGCACCGCGCCGCCCACAGGTTCCGGTGCGGTCAGCTCGGCCGGGGTGAGAGGGCGGTCGTAGATGCGGACGTCGTCCACGGTGCCGTGGGCCATCCGGCCGACGTTGCTCGGGTCGTTCCAGGACGTCTCGAAGTCACGGCCGATGTTGACCTCGGCCGACGAAGGGTCGATCGCGCCGGTGAACGGTGTGCTCGCGACCTCGCGGCCGTCGATGTAGAGCCGCAGCGCCGTGCCGTCGTAGGTGCCGCTGACGCGATGCCAGTTCCCGTAGAAGTCACTCGGCACGGTGGCCCGCACCGCGCGCCAGGTGCCGCTGTGGATGAAGAACTCCAGCGTGCGCTCGTCCTTCATCTTCAGCGCGTACTGGTGGTCGCCCTTGCCGAGGATCCGGAAGTCACCGCTCCAGGCCGCGGGCTTGACCCACGCGTCCAGGGTCAGCGCCTTGCCGGTGATGTCGAGCCTGCGGTCGCGGTAGACCTCCACGAAGTCGTCCAGGCCGGACAGGTGCAGCGCCTTGCCGCGATGCCCGTCGACCAGCTCCGGTGCGCCGGACAGGTGCGCGGAGATGTTGTTGCCGGACGAGTCGGGCAGGATGCGCACCCGCTGCCGGATGCTGCCCTCGGCCCAGTCCCAGATGAAGCCGCCCTGGGTGGCGGGGTTGGCCCGGATGGTGTCCCAGAACTCGCGGAAGTTGCCGAGGCTGTTGCCCATCGCGTGCGCGTACTCGCCGAGGATGACCGGCTTGGTGGTGCTCTTCGCCTGTTCTTCGAACCGCTCGGGTGACGGGTAGCGCGGGCCCCAGACGTCGGCGAACGGCGCGTCGCCGTCGGGGTTGTTGGACTGGTGGTACTTGGGCCGGGTGGGTTCGTTGGCGTCCAGCCACTCGGCCATGGCGTAGTGGTGCGCGCCGAGACCGGCCTCGTTGCCGGTGTCCCAGAGGAACACGCTCGGGTGGTTCTTGTCCCGCTCGACCATGGCGGTGAAGCGGTCCAGGAACGCGGCGCGCCACTCCGGCTGGTTGGCCTGGCACCAGCGTGAGCAGTCCTCGTGGTTGTGGGTCTCGATGTCGACCTCGTCGGCGATCCACAGCCCGTGCTTGTCGGCCAGCTCGTAGAAGTAGGGGTCGGACGGGTAGTGCGAGGTGCGCACCGCGTTGATGTTGAGCTGCTCCATCAGCGCCACGTCGCGCTCCTGCGCCGCACGCGGCACGTGCCTGCCGTGGTCGGGGTCGGTCTCGGCGCGGTTCACGCCCTTGAACAGGACTCGCTTGCCGTTGACCAGCAGCTGCTTGTCGCGGATCTCGATCTCGCGGAAGCCGGTGGTCTCGGAGGTGAGGTGCGTCGTGCCGTCGGGCGCGGTCAGGGTGAGCACGACGGTGTGCAGGTTGGGCGTCTCGTCGGTCCACTTGGCCGGGTCGCGGACGGGCAGCTCGAACCGGGCGGCGCCGCCCCTGTCGGTGATCTCGACGTCCTGGGCGGCGGACGCGATCTCTTTGCCGCGCTCGTCGCGCAGGCTCAGCGCCAGGCTGTGCGCGCCGGTCGTGCCACCGGGCTTGCGCGCCACCTCGACGTCGGCGGACAGCACGGCGTCGGTGTAGGTCTCATCGAGGTCGGTGCGCAGGGTGACGTCGTGGACGTGCGTGGCGGGCGTGGAGACCAAGTGGACCGAGCGGAAGATGCCCGAGTACCGCCACTGGTCGACATCCTCCAGGTAGGCGCCCGCGCTCCAGCGGTGCACCTGCACGGCGACGCGGTTGCGGCCCGGCTTGAGGGCGGCCGAGATGTCGAACTCGGCCGGGGTGTAGCCGCCCTGGTCGTAGCCGACGTAGGTGCCGTTGACCCACACGAAGTAGGCCGACGTGACGCCTTCGAAGCGGAGCACGGTGGTGCGGTCGGCCCAGTCGCGCGGGACGTCGAAGTCCTTGGCGTACGCACCGGTCGGGTTGACGTCGCGTGGCACGCGGGGCGGGTCGTCGGGCTGGATCTCGGTGGCGATGTTGCGGAAGATCGGGTGGTCCAGCCCGTCGGTCTGCCACGTGTGGGGCACGGTGACCCGCTGCCAGCGGGACGTGTCGAAGTCCTCGGCGTGGAAACCGACCGGGACCTCCTCGGGTCGCTTGGCCATCGCGATGCGCCAGTCACCGTCCAGGGAACGCGTGTACGGCGTGCGCTCGTCACCCCGGACGGCCGAGGGCACGTCAGCGTGCGGTGGCAGGAAGGCGTGCGCCGGTTCCTGGTGCTCGGCGACCATGGCGGGGTTTTCCAAGTAGGTCGCGTACAGGTCGCCCGGGGGAGCGGCGGACGCGGTGCCGGGGCTGGCGCCGACGACAGCACCACCCAGAACCGACAACACCACAGCGAGGACGCGCGAGCGCGACATGCCGAACCTCCATCTCTTCTTCGGCACCGAGCGGCTGCGGTGTCCGGTCCGCCCTGCGCGTGCCGGACCGGACACCGGTGCTCTGACAGAGTTGCGCTACCTCATGTTGGCCACGACGAAGGGTGCGTGACCGTGTAGGTAGTTGCTCCAGCCCCCGGTGACGGGTGCGCCTGCCCTGAGCAGGTTGGTGGAGTCGCTGCCGGTGTGGAGCTTCCAGGCGGTCCAGGAGATGCCGTTGGCGCGCATCCAGTCGATCCATGCCTGCGCCTCGGGCAAGCAGGTCCGGCCGTCGAGGCCGCCGTCGGCGTGGCTGGCGCCCCACTCGGTGACGAACAGCGCGAGACCGGCGCGGATGGCGGTGTTGCCCCTGTCGCGCAGCCAGGAGCCGTGGCTGCAGGAGTAGAAGTGCAGCGTGTACATGAGGTTGGTGCCGGACACCGGGCTGGCTGCGGCTTGGTCGACGCCCTGGGACCAGTTCGGCGTGCCGAGCACGATGATGTTGTCGGGGTCGGCGGCGCGGATGGCGGAGACCACGGCCTGGTGGTAGGGCTTGACGACGCCGGTCCAGCTAACCTGGAGGGGTTCGTTCCAGGGTTCCCAGATGACGTTGGGCAGGTGGCCGTAGCGGCGGGCCAGGTCGCTGAAGAACGCGACCGCCTGCGACCGCGAGTTCTGCGCCTCGTGGGCGTGGTAGTCCACGATCACGTAGACCCCGGCGGCGACGGCGTTGTTGATGATCGTCTCGACCTGGCCGCGGGCCCTGTCGGGGTCGCTGAGGTAGGCGCCGGACGGCTCCACGCCCATCGCGGCGCGGATGACCTGGAGGTTCCAGTTGTCCCGCATCCACCGCAGCGCCGAGAGGTTCTGGGAGTAGGCAGGGTTCTCCCAGTTCAGCCAGAAGCTGCTCACGCCGCGCAGTTGGACCCGGGCGCCGTTGCGGTCGCACATCGTGGTGCCGCAGACGCGCAGTTGCCCGTGCCGGGCGACGGGGGTGGTGCCCGCCGGCGGGGTCGTGGTGGTCGTGGTGGGCCCGCCGGTGGTGGTCCACCGCTGGTTGGACGCGCCGGTGCAGGTCCAGAGCACGATCAGGGTGCCGTTGGCGGTGCCCGCGCCGGTGGCGTCGAGGCACAACCCGGACTGCACGCCGCGGATCGTGCCATCGGTGTTGACGTTCCACTGCTGGCCGGCGCTGCCGTTGCAGTCCCAGATGGTGACCGCGGTGCCCGGGGTGGTGCCGCTGCCGGCGGCGTTGAGGCACTTGGTGCCGTACACCTGCAACTGGCGGGAGGAGGTGGTGTCGAAGGTCTGGTTCGCGCCGCCGGTGCAGTCGCGCAGGGCGACCTGGGTGCCGTTGGTCTGGGAGGACCCCGGTACCTCGACGCAGCGGCCGGAGCCGACGCCTTTGATCGTGGTGGTGGCCGCCGAGGCGGTGCTGATGACGGTCAGGAAGGTGCCCACGAGCACCGGGACGGCCACGAGGGCCGCCAGGAGTGGGCGGATGGGCTTGCGTCGCCGGCTCGCGTCGGTGGGGGCCGGTCGTTCTGGTTCCACTTCTTCTCCCTCGGGGGTGAACAGTCCAGGCCGACAGGGCTTGGCCCGGTGTCGGTGTGTGAAGGCGGGACGCCGACCCTGCTCAGCGCCGGGACGACCGGTGTGAGAGCGACGGGGGCTCGGCCGTGTGTCGTAGGGCGCGCATGCGATCTCCTTGATCCACGCGGGGTGACGACGAGGCGGCGGCGCACATAGTTAATCACACGATGAAACGAAGTCAATGGTGTGTTGTAGACGTCGGAAGCTGTGCCGGATGCCGTCCGGTCGTGTTCGGCTCCTGGCGTTGCCGACCCAAGGCCGGCACCGGTCCGAACGGTATCGTCGCGTCGTGACGACGCCCGCCCGCGCCCGTGCCACGCCGACGTGGCCGGACCTGCCCGAAGCAGCCCGTGACGTGCTGCTGGAGGTGCTGATCAACGGGGCCATGCCCCGGGCCGAGATCGCCCCGCGGGTGCGCTTGTCGAGGGCGACCCTCACCCGCGCGGCCAGGGTGCTGGTCGGTCACGGGCTGCTGGTCGAGGGCGGCACCGAACTGCGCTCCGCCACCGGTCGCCCTTCGGAGATCCTGCACGTCCGCGGCGAGGCGCACCGTTTCCTGGGCGTGAAGCTCACCGCCGACCGCCTCTATGCCGTCGTCGCCGACCTGACCGCCACCGTGACCGACGCGGTCGAGCAGCCGTTGCGCTCCACCGACCCCGCCGAGGTCGTCTCCCTGGTTGCCGAGCTCGCGACCGACCGGCCATGGTTGACCGGGATCGGTGTCACGCTCGGCGGTGTCGTCCGCGACGGCGTCGTCGTCAACGCCGGGTTCCTGGGCTGGGAGGGCGTGTCGCTCGCGGAGTCGGTCATGCGAGCGACCGGGCTGCCCGTCGCGGTCGACAACGACGTCCAGGCGTTGACCTCGGCCGAGCACTGGTTCGGCGTCGGTGCGGGTGTGGAGTCGATGGTGGTGATCACCATCGGCGCGGGCGTCGGCACCGGCCTGATCATCGACGGCAAACTCGTCCAGGGCGCACACCGCCTACCTCCTCGTTTCGCCCACCTCCTGGTCGATCCCCAGGGGCCGCAGTGCGGCTACGGGCACCGGGGCTGTGCCTCCAGCTACCTGATGGGCCATGTCATCGCCCGCCGGGTCGACGGCTGCGACACCTTCGACGAGGCGGTCGAGAGAGCGCGGGCCGATGACCCCGATGCCCAGAAGGTCTTCGCCGAGGCCGGTTATGCGCTTGGTGTCCTCATCGGGCACGCGGCGAACTTCGTCGACCCGGCCAAGATCCTCCTCACGGGGGACGGTCTGCCCATCTACGAACTCGCCACCGGACAGGTCCACGACGGCATCGAGGAGACCTACGAGGACGATTCCGCTCTGATCGACCTGACCGTGCAGCCGTTCGACTTCGGTGAATGGGCACGCGCCGCCGCTGTGCTCGCCATCAAGGCCGCGATCACCGGTGCCGTCTGATCCCACACCGGGGGAGCGGCCCGGTGCGGTGGACGACCGGACTCCGGCCGGGGCGGCCCATCGCTGCTCGACCCCGGCCGGACGCCCGGTCCTGTGTGGACCGTCGATCAGATGGGCCTGACGTCTACCCAGAAGCGCGTGTCGTTGCTCAGGTTGGCCGAGTTGCTGTTGAGCTGGTCGCGGATCCAGTAGATGGCGGCCTTGTAGCCGTTGATGTCGCTGGTGTTGGGGTTGTTGATGCCGGTCTGGCCGTTGCGGTGGCCGCCGAACCAGACGGTCATGCCGTAGGCGTTCTGGCTCTGGTGCAGGCAGGAGATGTCGGCGGAGAGGTTGCTGTTGAGCGCGGCGCCGTTGTTCCACTGGCTGGTGCTCTGGCCGCGGAAGCGGTCGCACTTGCTGCGCAGCATGTACCAGTTCTGCTTGAAGATGCCGAAGTTGGCGGCGTCGTCCCGCTTGTTGTCGCCGTAGGGGTAGTTGGTGTCCATGCGGTCGGTCTCCAGCATGGCTACCGCCAGGTCGAGCACGTTGGCGCCCGCGTTGCGGACCTGCTGCTTGCGGCTGCCCAGGCCGCTGATGCTGTACGAGCCGCACCGCATGCCCGAGGGGCAGGCCGCCATGACGACGTCGTCGGGTGTCGAGCAGTAGTTGTCGTTCCCCCACCCGTCGCCGTCCGCATGGTGGTCGGCGCAGTAGGACGGGGCGTCGAGGACGCTGTTCGCACCGGCTGGGACGGCGAACAGCGTCGCCCCGGCGAGCGCCAGCATCAAGGTGACCATGATCGCGGACAGTCTCCGCATGTGCTCTCACTCCTTTGTGAGTTCACTGGTCAGACGCGGGGCGGTGTCAGCAGGATGGGATCATTAACCGCTTAAGTCAAGTCGTCTGTTTGAGGTACTCCACTTCGGCTTTACCAAGCTGTACCGCTTAAGTATGCCTCCGTGAAGCGTTCGAGCCGGCAGTGCGCGGACAGCCTTGCGGCGGTGTTTTGATCACGATGAAATCAACTCTTGACCCAGAGGGGTGCCAGGCTCCATCCTGGGGTCGGCCCGGCCCGGCCGAGGGGTCAGAGCGCCCCGGCGGTCGAGCGCGCCACCCGTGGCGGGCGGTGTCCGTGCCGGGCCGGCAGGTGCCGCCACCCCGGAACGCGCTGCAGCTCGGTGTCCGACTGCGCCTCCGGTTCGGCCTGACGACCTCATCCCTCGATGTTCGACTTCCGGTGCGGTGCTCTGGGAGCGCTCCCAGAGGTGTAGAAGAAGGAGCAATGGTGCTCATGACCTCGTTGAGAGTGCGAGCGTTCGCCGCCGTGGCGGCGGTCAGCGCGTTGACCGGGGGCCTGGTGGTCGCCGGCGTGGCGTCCGCGGCCCCGGGCTGCAAGGTCGACTACGTGGTGCAGAACAAGTGGCAGGGCGGGTTCACCGGGAACGTCACGATCACCAACCTCGGGGACCCCGTCGACGGTTGGGCGTTGCGGTGGTCCTTCCCCGGCTCGGAGCGCTTCGGCCAAGGCTGGAACGCCACGTTCAGCGCCTCCGGGGCGAGCGTGACGGCGTCCAACGTGGACTGGAACCGCTCGATCCCGACCGGCGGCACGGCGTCGTTCGGTTTCAACGGAACCATGACCGGCGACGCGGTGGGCGTGCCTGCGACGTTCACGTTGAATGGGACGACCTGCACCGGCGGCACCGTCTCCACGACCACGTCCTCCACTTCGACATCCACCACCACGACCACCACGACGACCGGAGGCGGCACGCCCCAGTGTTCGACCAACCCGGTGAACCCGAACGCGTCCGTGCAGGCACGCAAGTTGTTGTGCTGCCCGCCCACGGTCTCGGACTTGTTGCCGTCCGGTGGGGAGGCCAACGCTCGCAGCACGGCCGTGGCGATTGCGCCGGGGGCGGTCGCGCGCGGCGGGTCGGACAGGTCCGGGACGCGGGCGTGGATGATGGCCGAGGCGTCGCCGACCAGTAGCGCCGCGCGGGTCTGCTGCTCAGTGGTCAGCTGTGCTTCAGTGCGGGCTTGGACGTTGGCGACGTTGGCGACGGTGGCCAACGGAGGCAGTGCGGCAGTGGACACTCACCACCTCCTCCCGGAACGACGGCCGTGTTCGTGATCACTGGCAACCGGGTAACCGGGATCACGGGTCGCCTTACCGTGCGGGTAGGAGCCCTGTGTGGCTGGTCGGAGTCGTTACGCTGATGTCCGCTCTGGTGATGGAGGGATCGCCCGTGACCGATCGTGAAGGTGCCGTTGGTGCGAGCCTGGGAGCGACGCTCGGCGCGATCGCCCGCACGTTGCAGGCCGAGCCCGACGTCGAGTCCACCCTCGCCGCGATCGTCAAGGCCGCGGTCGACCACGTCCCGGGTGCCCAGTACGCAGGGATCGCCCTGGTCGAGCGGGGCCGCAAGGTCCGCACCGTCGCGCCGACCGGCGACGTCGTCGCCACGATCGACGAGGTGCAGTTCCGCACCGGTCAGGGCCCGTGCCTGGACGCGATTGCCGAGCACCGGGTCTTCCGCACCGGGGACCTCATCGCGGAGGACCGCTGGCCCGCGTTCACGCCCGAGGCCGCCGCGACCGGGCTGCGGTCGATGCTGTCCTACCGGCTGTTCGTCAGCGACACCACCCTGGGCGCGCTGAACCTCTACTCCCGTGCCCGCGACGCCTTCGGCGACCAGGCCGACGACGACGGGCGGCTGTTCGCCGCGCACGCGGCGATCGCCCTCGCCGGGGCGCAGACCGAAGCCCAACTCCACCTGGCGATCGAGAGCCGGGACGTGATCGGCATGGCCAAGGGCATCCTCATGCACCGCCACGACATCGACGCCGTGCAGGCGTTCCGGATGCTGGTGGAGTCCTCCCAACGCACTCACGTGTAGCTGAACCAAGCCGCCGCCTGGCTCATCGAGCACCGCCGCGAGCTGTGACCCGGGACGCCGCGACCGCCGACCCCGCGCACGCATCCGGTCCGGCCGGTGCCGGTCGTCGGCGACAGAACGGTCCCGCCGGCCGCTTCTTGACCGACGAGACCGCCCTCGCACACGTCGTTCCCGACGTGTGGTCCAAACCGGCACCCGCAGATGGACTCCTACCCGGGCTCGGGCGGGACAAACCCGTCGCGGGGCAGGTCTACGGCCGTGAGCTGCACGACGTCTCCCTTGCGGCCCGGACTGCGGATTCACCGTCGCGGGGACGGTATCCCGATCAGTCGTGTGTTCGTCGTACCGCCGCGTCCGAGTCCTTGGGCGGACGCCTACCGGCCCCGCTCACGCCCAGCTCTGCGGGCAGCCCGCGCAGGGCCTCGATCACCGTCTTGTCGGTCACCTCGGCCTCGCCGTCGGCGAACCGCACGCCGCGGTCGGCCACGACCAGCTCCTTGTGCTGCGGGCTGACGAACTCCACGACCACCCCCGGCGGGAACAGGACCGGTGGTGAAGTTGGGGATCTCGCCGTAAGCGATCTCCGGCCCGTACTCCAACGAGATCTCGCCGTAGATCTGCGCCCTGTCCGTGCTGCCGGTCTTGGCCGGCGGTCGCAGAACAGGAACCCCTGCCGGGGCTTCTCCAGCAGCACCGGGGGCACTGGTCCAGGCAGACCACCTGCACCGTGACGGTGGACGTCCAGCGGTTCAACCTGCTGTTCACGCCGCCGACGCCGGTCTCGATGGTGGACACCGCGGCACCGCCGACGTTGCGGGACTCCTCGCAGTAGTTCTTCTTGGTGACGAACTCGTGGGTCAACATCCGCTTCTTCTGCCAGGCATTGCACATCAAGGTGGCCGTCTCGCTGATCTGCATGCCGCCGTTCTCCCAGACCTTCTGCATCAGGTCGATGATCAGCGCCTCGGCCAACGGGGCCGGGTGGCTTTGAGCTTCGGCGGCGGTGGCGCGCTCGGCGGCCTTCTCCGCGTCAGTCTTGTTCGCGGCCTCGGTTTCGTCCAGACGGCGGGCCTTCTCGCGGTTCCCCCGCGCCTTGGTCTCCGCACAGGCCAACTTCGTGCGGGTCTCCTCGTACAACGCCCGGTAGTCCGGTTCGGAGTCCTGCCCGGTGTCCTCAGCCGGTGGGTCGAGGTGGGTGGTACGGGGTTGCGCGAGTGGCTCTATGTCCGAATCTGCACGTCGGAGTAGCCGAGCGCACAGCGGTATGCGCGGCGCGGCAGCAGCCGGTCCGCGCTGAACAGCTGCACGGCCCCGCCGGCTTGGGCGGCGATCGTAAGCGTGGCCGCGTCGACCGCGCGGCCGGTTGACGATCGGGACTAGCGGGACACTGGCCATGCCGTGCTCGTCGCGCTGGTCCTCGACCCAGGACCCGCCGCCGTCCTCGGAGCCGTACCAAATGGCCCGCGCCTCGGTGGAGCCGTCCTCGGCGTCGTCGGAGAACTGCCGCTTCAGCGCGGCGCGGACGCGGCGGGTCCGTGGGTCGATGTCCACGTGGACGTCCAGCGGGACTCCACCGTGACCAGCGGCCTGGCGGCGTTGTTCTTGTCGGTGCCGACGATGGCGAACGTACGGTCCAGGGTCAGGGCGTCGATGTGCGTCTGCTCCGCGTGCAGGTCCAGACGGTTTGCCTGCTGACCTGCCAACCATCCTTGCTTGCCCCGCGCCGCCCTGGTGACGAACGCACCTGCTGCGCGGTCGTGCTCGCGTTCCGGGCGATTCGACGGTCCAGTTGTCTGATCGCGAACCGATGCGAGGGTTCGTGCAGGCATGTCGGGCACGGACCCTCTGTGCCGTCGCCGGGCGCCACTGGAAGGGCGTCGGCGGGCCGGACGCGCGGTACGCATTGTGGTGCTGGGCGCGCCACGTAGGCTGTGCGCACTGCGGAAGAGTGCGTTGATGCCGTGGAGGAGGGGGTGAGGCGGTGCGGGCAGCGGTGAGGACGCGTCGTCTCGGGCTGTTGTTCGCCCTCCTGCTGGTGCTTCTCGGCGTAAGCGCGGCTGTGACGCCGCACTCCGGTGTCGGACCTGCCGGGCCGCAGCTGACATCACTGCTCGGAGCACCTGTGCTCCGGGAGTCGGTGTCGGCGGCGCCGGTGATGAACGACGACCTCCACGACTGGCTGAGGGTGTCGATGGCGGCGCGGTGTGTACCGGCCGTGGCTGTGCCCGAGACCTGGTGGGCCGTGCGCCCTCACGCGACCGGAGGGTGCGCCCAGCAGGGCCGGTGGCGTCTCGACGAGGCCGGTGGGACCGGTGCGGCTGTCGCGGAGTCGACACCTCGGTCGAGCCGGGCGCCACCGTTCGCGTGAACCGGTGAGCCGGACCTGAACCGCTCCGCCAAGCCTGTCGCGCACGCCCCCGGCCGGGGACGGCGTGGTGGATCGCATGTGGGGCGTCGACGTCGTGTTCTTCTCCTGTGCCGGGTACTTCACGTGCCGACGCCGGAGTGGCGGTGATCGGCGGTGGGTGCCGGGCATGACCGCAACTTCCGTGAGGACCCGTACATGTCTGTTGTCGTGCTCGCTCTGCTCGCCGTCGCGGTCTTGGCCGCGGGTGGCCTGATGGTGAGGATGTTCGTGAAGGATGAACCGTTGTACGGCGCTGTGGCGCTCGGTGTCCTGACCGGTCCGGGTAGCGTGCTGGCGCTCGCGCACATGGCCGTGGCCTAGCGCCAGGGAGCCCTCGGTGGCGTTGTCGTTCCGTCAACGCCACCGGCTCGACAAGCCGGTATGGCGGCAGTCCGGTCGACGCGATGGACCGATCGGGCTGCCGCCGAGTGCGGCAAGATCCTGGGGACGCCTACCTGATTCAGAGGCCGGATCGCCAGAACCGTAGGTCTTGCCGGCGGCGCCACTTCGGGTCAGCCTCGTGGTCGTCGGCGTCGAGGGTTGGCCGCGGTGGGTGGTCATGAGCGCGGCGGTGAGACCGGGTGTGCGCGGTGGTTGCTGTCGGTCCGGTCGGCGTGCGGCTCTCGGCCGTCATCGCCGGGAGTCGGTACGTGGATCGTCGTGGTCGGCGGCGGCTGTGAGGTGCTTGTTTCGGCTCGGGCGGCGTCGGCGACCGCAGCCGCTGCCGCCTGTGCCGCGTGATCGGCCGCACGGTCCGCGAGTTCGTCGGAGGCGGCGGTGTGACGGGTGGCAGGGGACTTGGGCAGGGTTTCGGTGAAGGCGCGTGACACGCTGTTCAGCGCGGTGGTGACTTCGCTGGGGATGACGAAGAGGGTGTTGCCGGGTCCTTCGGCGAGTTTGGGGAGGGTCTGGAGGTAGTGGTAGGCGAGGAGTTTGGGGTCGGGGTCGTTGCGGTGGACGGCTTGGAAGACCTGGTCGATGGCGCGTGCCTGTCCTTCGGCTTTGAGGATTTCGGCGGCGCGGTTGCCTTCGGCGCGCAGGACTGCGGCTTGTTTGTCGCCTTCGGCGGTGAGGATCTGTGATTGTCGTTGGCCTTCGGCGGCGAGGATGGCGGCGCGCTTGGCCCGTTCGGCGCGCATCTGTTTCTCCATGGCGTCTTTGATGGTGGCGGGTGGGTCGATGGCTTTGATCTCGACGCGGTTGACCCGCAGGCCCCATTTGCCGGTGGCGTCGTCGAGCACACCGCGCAGTTGGCTGTTGATGGTGTCGCGGGAGGTGAGCGTCTTCTCCAGGTCCATGGAGCCGACGACGTTGCGCAGGGTGGTGACGGTGAGCTGCTCGACGGCCTGCAGGTAGTTGGTGATCTCGTAGGCCGCGGCACGGGGGTCGGTGACCTGGAAGTACAGCACGGTGTCGATCTCGACGACCAGGTTGTCCTCGGTGATGACCGGTTGCGGCTGGAAGGACACGACCTGCTCGCGCAGGTCCATCCTGGGGTGGACGCGGTCGATGTAGGGGATGACGAAGTTGAGGCCGGGCTGCAGCGTGCGGTGGTAGCGGCCGAGTCGTTCGACGTTGCGGGCGCGGGCCTGGGGCACGATGCGCACCGCCCGCAGCACGGTGAAGACGGTGAGCAGGGCGATGACCAGGGTGGCGATCAACGCGGCTGAGATTTCCACGGTCCCTCCCGGGGGTAGACGAGCGCGGTGCTGCCCTGGATCTCCATGACGTCGACGACCGTGCCGGCGGGGATCACGAGGGTGTCGTCGTAGGCGCGGGCGGTCCACTCCTCCCCGCCGATGCGGACCCGACCGTCGAGTCCGGTCACGTCCTGGATGACGTAGGCAGGTGTGCCGATGAGCGCGTCCACACCGAACCGCGCGAGTTGGGGCCGCCGCATGTGCCGTACGGCCATCGGGCGGACGAGCACGACGCCGACGGTGGACACGACGGTGAACACCAGCAGTTGCAGGGGCAGGGGCAGCCCGAGCGCGGCGGACCCGGCGGTGACCAGGGCGGCCCCGCCGAGGATGCCCAGCGCGGCGGTCAGGCTGAAGATCTCGGCGACGCCCAGTACGACCGCGAAGATCAGCCAGATGAGCCAGTCGTCCATGAGCCACCTCTGTTCACGGTTCGATGAGGCCGGCGCGGATCGCGTAGCGGGTGAGTTCCAGCCGGTCTTTGAGCCCGAGCTTCTGCAGAAGGTTGGCCCGGTGCCGCTCGACGGTCTTGACGCTGATGACCAGAAGGCCGGCGATGTCCTTGGAGGAGTGGCCTTCGGCGACGAGTTTGAGGATCTCCTCCTCGCGGTCGGTGATGGCCTTGTCGGGGATGTCGGCGCCGTCGCGCACGCGGTCGAGGTAGTTGCGGATGAGCGCGGTGACCGCACCGGGGTAGAGGAACGGCTCGCCGCGCATCGAGGCCCGGCACGCTTCGACCAGGTCGCGGTCGGCGACCGACTTGAGCACGTAGCCGGAGGCGCCGGCCTTGAGCGCTTCGAAGAAGTACTGCTCGTTGTCGTACATGGTCAGGATGAGGATGCGCAGGTCCGGTTGGAGGCGGGACAGTTCCCGGGCGGCCTGCAGGCCGGTCAGCCGGGGCATGGCGATGTCGAGGATGGCCAGGTCGGGACGCTCGGCGCGGGCTTTCTCGATGGCCTCGGCGCCGTCGCCGACCTCGGCGACCACGGTCAGGTCCGGCTCGCCGTCCAGGATCAGCCGGACTCCCCGGCGGACCAGCGCGTGGTCGTCGGCGAGCAGGACGCGGGTCGTCGGCTTCGACATGGTCAGCTGCTCCGGGTGGGGGTGGGTACGCGCAGTCGCACCTCGGTGCCGCCGCCGGGATCGGAGTCGACGGTGAGTCCGGCGCCGATGAGCAGGGCTCGTTCACGCATGCCTCGGATGCCGGAGCCCTCGGGTGCGCGGCCGAGCCCGCGGCCGTCGTCGCGGATGCGCAGGTCCACACCGTCGCGGTCGTGGGTGAGGGTGAGGTCGAGGTGGCGGGCGCGGGCGTGGCGGGCGATGTTGGTGATAGCTTCCTGCGCGACCCGGTAGACGACCAGTTCGACCTCGGTGCCGAGATCGGGGAGGTTGCCGTCGAACCGGTGGCGCACCGACAGCCCGCTGTGGTCGGCGATCTCGGTGGTCAGTGCCTTGAGCGCGCTGACCAGCCCGAGTTCCTCCAGCACGCCGGGGCGCAGCCGGCGGGCGATCCGCCGGATCTCGTCGAGGCCGCCTCGGGTGGTCTCCTGCACCTGGCGCAGCTCGTCACGCACGGTGGGCGGTGCGTGGTCGGCCACCCGTTTGAGTTCGAGCAGGACGGCGGTGAGGGTCTGGCCGACCTCGTCGTGCAGTTCCCGGGCGATGCGGCTGCGCTCGGCCTCCTGCGCGGACAGGGCGCGGGCGGTGCTGTCGCCACGCTCGGCCTCCAACCTGTCGAGCATGGTGTTGAAGGTCCTGATGAGACCCGCGATCTCGCCGTGACCGGTCGGTGCGGGGCGCGGACCGGGGCGCAGCAGGTCCGTCGTGGTCATCGCACGGGTGAGCCGCTCCAACGGGGCCAGACCCAACCGCAGCAGCAAGGCGTTGGCGACCAACATCACCACCAACCCTCCTGACAGGATCACCGCTTCGGTCAACAAGACCGGAGTGGACACCGTCACCGGCCCGAGCAGCAGCGCCGCCACGGCCACCACCAGCACCACGGCGTTGAGCAGGAAGATCCGCCAGAACAGCGACACGGTCACGGCCTCCTCCGGTTCCAGGCTGCCGGGAGATCCGGACCCTGTCCATCCGGGGCGGCACCCATTCGCCACCTACATGCCGGCACCGCCCACGAATGGGTGTTGACCCCGATTGTGTCGCCGCCGGACACCTCACAGACTGGTGCGGACGGTTCGCCACGCCGGAAGGAACGAGGTGACAGCCGTGTTCGGATCGAAACCTCCCACGCTGGCACCGCCGCCGGCGCTCCCGATCACCCGTGATGCGGCCGTGACACTGCAGGCGCACTTCCACCGCTACGCCGAACAGGTTGATTTCATGCACGCTAGCGATATCGCGGTGAACGTGCCGACGGTCACCGTCCACGATCCGGTCGCGCAGGCCGTGCGGGTGATGGCGGTGAGCCGCCTGCCGGGACTCATCGTCGTCGACGAGCGCTCACACCCGCAGATGGTGCTGCCCGGAACGCAGGTGTTGCGCTTGGCGGTCCCCAGCGCCTACCAGGAGGACTCGGCACTCGCGCGCGCCGTCGACGAGGCCCACGCGGACCGCTTCTGGCTGGAGTTGGGCGACCTGACGGTCGGCGACTGCGCACCGCGCCGACCGGTGAAACCCGTGACCGTGAGGGCCGACGCGACCCTGCTGGAGGTCGCCGCCCTCATGGCGCGCCTGCACAGCCCCCTCATCGCGGTGGTCGACGAGGACGGAGCACTCCTCGGCGCCGTCACGTTGGAGCGCCTGATCACCAGTCTGGCGGTGTTCGGCGCCACGCCGAGCGATAGCTGACGCCGCCCACCGTTCCCATCCGCACCCGCGCCCGCTCGCGGGTGCGCTGCGCCATGTCCTGTGAGGAGAGTGTCCTGCGTGTGCCCGAGTGCCGCGACCATACGACCACCCGGCCGCGAACCCATCGCCCGCTCGGGCCACGCCGACGGCCGGACCGGCCCTCCGGGTCGTGACCGATGAGCGCGGTCCTCGCTCTCGCGATCTTCCTGGTGGCGTTCTTCTTCATCGCCACCGAGAAGGCGGACAAGCTCAAGGTGGTGCTCATCGCCTCGGGCGCGATGGCCATCCTGGGCCTGGTCCCCGGCGCCGAGGTGTTCTTCTCCGAGCACGCCGGCATCGACTGGAACGTCATCTTCCTGCTGTTCGGCATGATGGTCATCGTCGGGATCGTCAAGCAGACCGGGATCTTCGACTACCTCGCCATCTGGGCGGCCAAGACGGCCAGGGGCAAGCCGTACCGCCTCATGGTGATGCTGATGGCCATCACCGCCGTGGCGTCGCCGTTCCTCGACAACGTCACCACGATCATGCTCGTCGTCCCGGTGACCATCGTGGTGTGCAACCGGCTGCGCATCGCACCCCAGCCCTACGTGATCGCCGAGGTCCTGGCGTCCAACATCGGCGGCGCGGCGACGCTCATCGGCGACCCGCCCAACATCATCATCGGCAGCCGCGCCGGGCTGACCTTCACCGACTTCCTGGTGCACATGGCGCCCATCGTGTGCGTCATCTTCGCGGTGTTCGTGCTGCTGACCCGGGTGCTGTTCCGCAAGTCGTTCCAGTACAACCCCGACCACGTCGCCGCCGTGATGGCGCTCAACGAGCGCCGGGCCATCACCGACGCCAGGATGCTGCGCCGGTGCCTGGCCGTGTTCGCCGTGGTGGTCGTCGGGTTCAGCCTGCACTCCGTGCTCCACCTCGACCCCGCCATCGTCGCCCTGCTGGGCGCCGGGCTGATGATGCTGGCCACCGGCGCCGACGTCGGCGACGTCCTGCGCGAGGTCGAATGGCACACCCTGGCTTTCTTCATGGGCCTGTTCGTCATGGTCGCCGGTCTCGTGCACACCGGAGTCATCGAGACGATCGGCAGCTGGGCCGTGCAAGGGGTCGGTGACAACTACTTCCTCGCGGCCACCGCGCTGCTGTTCGGCTCCAGCGTCCTCGGCGCCTTCTTCGACAACATCCCCTACGCCGCCACCATGAGCCCCATCGTGGAAGGCATCGTCGCCGAAGTCCCGGACCCCGCGACCGGGCAGGCGCTGTGGTGGTCCTTCGCCCTCGGCGCCGACTTCAGCGGTAACGGCACCGCGGTCGCGGCCAGCGCCAACGTCGTCGCCATCGGCATCTCCGCGCGCACCGGCCACCACATCAGCTTCTGGCAGTTCACCAGGTACGGCATCGTCGTGACCGTGCTGAGCACCGTGATGGCTTGGGTCTACGTCTGGCTGCGCTACTTCCTGTGACACCCGCCGTATCGCATCCGGGGTGGCCGACAGCATCGGCCACCCCGGAGGTTCCCGACAACTGTGTCCAACGCCACGGCAGAAGCAGAGAGGGGACGAACCGGACATCCCCCTTGTAGCGTGACGCGCGTGAACGTCGAGGTGACGCGCTGCCCGGGATAGGCACACGTCAGGACTTCGTCATCCGTTCCGGCCGGCGGATCGGAGTGATCACCCACCGGGACGGGCACTTCGACCTCGTCATCTACAAGCAGGACGACCCCGACTCCTCCGCCGCGTCCGTCCCGTTGACGAATGAGGAGTCCGCTGCGCTGGCCGCCCTGCTCGGCGCGCCGCAACTGGTGGCCCAGCTGGAGAAGCAGCACCGCGACCTCGACGGGGTCGACACCCGGCAACTGCCGCTGTTCCCCGGCACGCCCTACGACGGCCGGCCACTGGGCGACACCGCGCTGCGCACCCGCCCACCGTGTCGGTCGTCGCGGTCGTCCGCGCGGGAACCGCGCACCCCTCACCCGGCCCGGACTTCCTCCTCGGTGGCGGCGACCTGCTCGTAGCGGTCGGCACCGCGAAGGGACTCGCCAAGGCCGCCGACGTGCTCGAGAACGGCTGAGCCGGCAGCATGCACAACACCGCCATCTCCCTCATCGAACTGGGGGCCGTGTTCTTCGGCCTCGGCCTCCTCGGCAGACTCGCCTGGCGCATCGGCATCTCGCCCATCCCGCTCTACCTCGTCGGCGGACTCGCCTTCGGCTCCGGCGGTCTCATCCCGCTGCACGGCATCGAGGAGTTCGCCCGCCTCGCCAGCGAGATCGGTGTCATCCTGCTGCTGCTCCTGCTCGGCCTGGAGTACTCGGCCACCGAACTCGTCACCGGCCTGAAACGGTCCTGGACCGCCGGCCTGCTCGACATCGTCCTCAACGCCCTGCCCGGCGCCGCCGTCGCGCTGATGCTGGGCTGGGGTCCGGTCGGCGCGATCACCATGGCGGGCGTCACCTACATCTCCTCCTCCGGCATCATCGCCAAAGTCCTCGGCGACCTCGGCCGGCTCGGCAACCGTGAAACCCCGGTCATCCTGTCCATCCTCGTCTTCGAGGACCTCGCGATGGCCGTCTACCTACCGATCCTCACCGCGCTCCTGGCCGGCGCGACCCTGCTGGGCGGCTTCACCGTCGTCGGTATCTCCCTGGTCGTGGTCACCGTCGTACTGGTGGTCGCCCTGAAGTTCGGCCGCTACGTGTCGATGATCGTCGACAGCCCCGAACCCGAGGTGTTCCTGCTGCGCGTGCTCGGCGCGGCACTGCTCGTCGCCGGGATCGCGTCCCAGCTCCAGGTCTCCGCCGCCGTCGGCGCGTTCCTGCTCGGCATCGCCATCTCCGGCTCCACCGCGGAGAACGCCACCAAGATGCTCGAACCCCTGCGCGACCTGTTCGCCGCGATGTTCTTCGTCGTGTTCGGCCTCAACACCGATCCCGCCAGCATCCCCCCGGTCCTCGGCGTCGCCGTCCTGTTGGCACTGGTCACCACCCTGACCAAGATCGCCACTGGCTGGTGGGCTGCCAAACGCCAAGGCATCGCGCGCATGGGCCGCGCCCGCACCGGCGCAGCCCTGGTCGCACGCGGCGAATTCTCCATCGTCATCGCCGGACTCGCCGTCAGCGCCGGCGCCGTCGACAACCAACTCGCCGCCCTCGCCACCGCCTACGTCCTGCTCATGGCCATCCTCGGCCCCCTCGCGGCCAGACTCGTCGAACCCGTCGTCACCACCCTGCAACGCAGGTTCAAGCCCACTCCGACCACCTGACACCGGCGACCACAGTCGACAGAGGGGCAGGCCCGATCCGCGGTTACACGGGCCCTCACCTGCAGTGTCAGACCGCGACATCGGGACAGCCACGCCAGACCACGGCGCCGCTGTTGGTTCGACCGGGCGCTTTCGGTGTCCGCCGGGTCTGTCCCAAGAGACCCACGCACACGACGTGTCGACGGGGTGCGAACTCGGAACCCGCACCCCGTCAGCTTCTTCCGCGCCGGCAGGCCGCACCCGGCCACGGTTGACGTACGCGACATCGCTTCGAACGGTGGACGAGGCGGGAGGCGCACTACGTGCTGGACGAGATCCTGGGCAACGCCACCGACATCCCGGTCACCGAGCACGCCACCGACACCCACGGGGATGTAGTTACCTGGACACCTCGTGCCCCGTTGGTCCGAACAGCCGGTCGGTCCGGCTGCCGTCCGGGGCAGTCTCGGAGGTGTCCGTGCGGGTGCAGCACCGGTGGGAGAACGGCTCCCACCAGATCGAGTTGCTCGGCGATGACGGCGAGCCGGTCGAGGTCGTCTCGGGGTTCCTGCGGTTCCTGGCGGCGCGGAACCTCTCGCCGAACACGTTGGTCTCCTACGCGTACGACCTGCGGCACCTGTGGCGGTTCTTCGCCGAGCGGGGCTTGAGCTGGGACAGGTTCGGCCCGCCGGACGCCATCGCGCTGCTGGAGTACCTGCGTTCCGTGCCGTCCCGTCGACCCCGACAGCGCATGACGCTCACGGTGGCCACCCGCGACGCGGGCGTCCCTGCCACGAAGCTGGCGGGGACCACGGTGAACCGCGTCCTGGCGGCCGTGTCGTCGTTCTACGAGTACTTGATCCTGGCCGGGCGGTTGGACCGGGCGAACCCGATCGAGAAGCGCCCCGACCCGGCGCTGGCCCGCGTGTCGGAGCGGCACCGGCCGTTCATGGGCAGGGCCAGCCGTCAGCGGCCGGTCCGCCGGGCGGTGCGGGTCAAGACCGTGCAGCAGGTTCCGCGCCCCCTGGACGAGCGCCAGGTCGAGGCGCTGTTGGCGCAACTGCGGTCCGTGCGCGACAAGGCGATCGTGCTGCTGATGCTCCAGGGCGGCCTGCGGCCCGGCGAGACACTCGGGCTGCGCCTGGAGGACGTCGCCTACGGCCGTCGGCGGGTGGTCGTCCGCCACCGGGAGGACCACCCGAAAGGCGCCCGGTCGAAGTCCCGCTACGAGCGGGTCGTCGACCTGCACGAGCCCGAGGCCCTGACCGCGGTGAGCGCCTACATGATGGCCGAGCGCCCCGACGACGCGGACACCACGCTGGTGTTCCTCATCTGCGGGAAGGGTCGGCGACGGCTGGAGCCGCTGGGCTATGGCGGCCTGGTGCGGATGTTCACGCGGGCCTGCGTGCGTGCCGGAATCCGCGAGCCCTGGGTGACGCCGCACGCCTTGCGGCACATACACGCCACGCGGATGTGGGAGGGCGGGATGCGGGAGCTGACCTTGCAGAAGCGGTTGGGGCACGCGTCGCCGGAGTCGACCCGGATCTACATCCGCGTCTCGGATCCGGCGGTCGTCGCCGACTACAGCCACGCCCTCGGGAACCGGCGCGGCGATGCGGGAGAGGCCCGGTGAGGGCCGGTTCCGTGTCGGCGGCGGCCCTCGCGGCCAGTCCCGCGGCCGTCACCCGACCTCGTCGCAGGCGGCACTGCACGGAGGCCGAGTGGAAGGCGCACGTCGAGGCCCAGGGCGGCAACCCCCAGTACCGGTTGATGAAGCTGCGGTGGCGTCGGCAGTTCGTCGACCGCTGGCCCACGCTGGCCGGTTGGTTCGCCGCGCCCCTGGTCGAGCGGGTGGTAAGGTTGCTCGGCGAGTCGTTCCACCACCCGTCTCACCCGGTGTCCTTCCGCGCCCGCACCTACCTGATCCACCTGGGCCTGCGTGGATACGCCACGTTCGACTACCCGTGGCTGTTCGCCCCCGGCCAGCTCGCCGTCGTCGAGCCCGCCGAGGCACTGGGCATCGACCTGGGCGAAGGAGCTGGTCGAGGAGGCCGTCGCGCTGGGCTTCGACCGGAACTCGGCCCGGCAGGCGATGCACTGGTCGGTCAGCCGCATCGCCCTGCACACCGGGATCTTCGACGTCACCGCGATCACCAACGACCACATCGTCGAGGCACTGGAAGCCATCCGGCATTTCGCCGAACACCCCGACCTGGAGAGGTTCTACCCCTCGCCGCAGCGTTACCGCGACGGCGCCGCGAAGAACTGGATCACCCACCTGCACCAGCTCCAGGTGGTGCTCTACCCACCGCGGCCAGGTCGCTGAGCAACCCCGCAAGCTTGATGCCCGGGTGGAAGCCGCCCCTGGTGCTGCCGCCCACCATGCAGGCTGTCGCCGACAAGTGGCTGGCCGCCCGCCGACTGACCGACCGGCCCTCCACGGTGGACAAACTGGAGCTGGCGGTCCGCCGTTTCGGCGACTGGCTCGGCGAGCACCACCCCGGGATCGAGTCCTTCGCCGAGGTCACCCGCGACCACTGCCTGGCCTGGCTCCAGCACATCGCCGAGGAACCCACCGAACGCACCGGCAAACCCCCCCGGCGTCGTCTCCCGCATCCAGCGCGCCTCCGGGCTCGGCCAGCTCTTCCGCGACACCGCCGCCTGGCAGTGGGACGACGTCCCAGGCCACAGCCTCCTCGGCCCCGGCGACTCCCCGAAATCGCCGCTCAAGATCCCCCGGTTCATCCCGGACGACGACCTCGACCGGCTGATGCCCGTCGTCGACGAGATCGCCTGCCCGTTCCAACGAGCGGCCCTGCTGGTTGCCCGCTGGTCCGGCGCTCGACGCGACGAGATCCGCCGCCTGCCGATCGACTGTCTGGACCGCTATGCGGACGGCACCGGGCGGCTGCGGCTGCCCGCGCGTAAGACCTACAAGGAGCGCGTCGTCCCCCTGCACGAGGACGGCACCACCGCGTTGCAGAAGGTCGTCGACCTGCGAAGGGACGGCAGAGAACGGCCGTTCACCGACGAGCTGACCGGGCAGCCGGTGCGCTACCTGTTCATGCAGCACGGCAAGCTGCTGTCCACCTACTACCTGTTCGACACGCCCATCCAGGAAGCCTGCAAGGCCATCGGCCTGGTCCGCCCCGGCGGACGCGACGGCCAGGGACGCGGCACCGTCACCGCCCACCGGTTCCGGCACACCGTCGGCACCCAGCTCGCCGAGCGCGGCGCCAAGCTCCACACGATCATGAAGGTGCTCGGGCACTCCAGCGTCTCGATGGCGCTCGTCTACGCCCAGATTAGCGACCAGGAAGTACTGCGGGACTACAAGACGGTCCTCACTCTCGGTGCCACGATCGCCGGTCCGGCCGCCGACGAGCTGAAGTCCGGCGCCCTGCCGGAGGAAGCCGTCGACTGGCTGAAGACGAACTTCTTTAAGACCGAGCTCGAACTCGGTTACTGCCTGCGGCTGCCGCAGGAAGGGCCGTGCGAGTGCGATCTCTACCTGACCTGCGCGAAGTTCGTCACGACCCCTGCCTACGCGCCTCGGCTGCGCGCCCGTCGACAGGTTGAGCAGACCCTCGCCACCGACGCCGCCGGCCGGGGCTGGGACCGCGAGGTCGAACGCCACAACTGCACCGCCGAACGCATCGAGAAGCTGCTGACCGACCTCGATCAGCCCTTCGACAACGCCGACGACACGCTCGTGGAGGAACGCCTTGACTTGTCCACATAATGACGCTGGTCAACTTCGGTCTGTTCGACCTGCTGGGATTGCAGCTCTCGCCGCGGATCCGGGACCTGGGCAAGGTCACCCTGTACCGGGCCGGGCCGGGCCGGGGGCGGGCCGGGGGGCGGAGGTGGCGGCGGCGTTCCCGCGCACCGGGCCGCTGCTGACGCGCAGGCTCAACACCGACCTGATCGCCGAGCACTACGACGACCTGCTGCGGGTGGCCGGGTCGTTGCAGTTCGGGCACGCCACCGCGTCGCCGCTGGTGGGCAAGCTCTCGGCGCCGGGGCGGCAGAACGCCCTGTCCACGGCGCTCAAGGAGTACGGGGCGTTGCTGCGCACGGTCTACGCCGCCCGTTATCTGGCCGACCCACCCACTATCGGCGGCGGATCTCGCGGCAGCTCAACAAGGGCGAGTCGCTGCACGCGCTCAAACGCGACCTGCTCTACGCGGACGAGGGCGCGATGCGGGCCCGGCACCTTCAGCAGCAGACCGAGCAGGCGTGGTGCCTGACGCTGGTGACCAACGCGCGGTGATCGCCTGGACCACCGAGTACTACGGCCTGGCAGTGGAGTCGCTGCGCCGGTCCGGCCGGCGTGTCGAGGACGAGGTGTTGGCGCACATCTCCCCGGCCCACTCGGAGAACATCAACTCCTTCGGCGCGATCGAGGTCGACGTCGAGGGCGAGCTGCCCCTGCTCGGCCCGACCGGGTACCGGCCGCTGCGAGTGCGCGACACGCTGTTCTGACCCCGCCGTCGGTCGTGACGCGGTCAGCCGGGCAGCTTCACCACGGTGCCGAAGAACGTGCCGACCTGCCGCACCGCGGTGGCGAACGCCTCGGCGTCGGACGGCTTGGTGACATAGGCGTTGGCGTGGCCGGTGTAGCCGGCCAGCACGTCGGCCTCGGCCTGTGAGGAGGTCAGCACGATCACCGGGATGGCGCGCAGCGTCTCGTCGGTCTTGACCCGGGTCAGGACCTCGCGGCCGTCGAGGCCGGGCAGGTTGAGGTCGAGCAGGACCAGTGCGGGCCGGGGCGCGTCGGCGTGCTCGCCGGTGCGCAGCAGGAACGCCAGCGCCCGGTCGCCGTCGCGCACGGTGTGCAGCCGTACGCCGCTGTCGGCTAGGGCTTCGGCGACCATGAGCGCGTCGCCGGCGTCGTCCTCCACCAGCAGCACGTCCAGCACCACGTCCTGGTCGACGGCCGAGGAGCCCATCGCGTTGGTCACGCGGTGGCCATAGTCGTCACGGCACCGGCTGCGGAACGGCGCGTCGCGCGGACGCGAATACCATTCGACACCGGTTGCGGTCATGATGGGCAGGGTGAGCACTGCGTCAGCGCGGGACGAGGAGTCCCGGCCGCCCGTCGGTCCCGCGCCGCACCGGCCTGTGCACGTTCCCGACGCGACGGTGCTGGAGCTGGCCGGGCGGCCGCCGCTGGGGGTGGTGCGCCGCTGGACCGCCGGGGTGCTGCCGCCGCTGGACGAGGATCTGCTCGACGACGTGCTGCTGGTGGTCAACGAGCTGGTCGCCAACGCCTACGACCACACCGGCGCCCCGGTGCGGTTGCGCGTGCTGGCCGGCGACGACCGGGTGCGAGTCGAGGTCGAGGACGGCTCGTCGGCACCGCCCGCGCCGCGGGGGCCGCAGTCGGCTGGCACCCGCGGCCGCGGTCTGCTGCTGGTCGCGAGGCTGGCCTCGGCGTGGGGCAGCACGCAGCACCCGCCGGGCAAGACGGTGTGGGCGCACCTGCGTGCACTACCCGACCACCCTGCCCGCCGACCGGTTGGACCCGCTGCGGACCTATGTCACCAGCCCGGAGGGCGGCAAGGTCGTAGCCGGCGCCGAACCGGGATAGACGGCCCAGCTCAAAGCGGTCGACGCCTACGTGACGATGACCTGCGCCGACTTCGACTTGGAGGCGCTCAGGACCTCCGCCAAGGCATGGTTCGCCGATCCCCGCTCACGCACACCCCGGTAGTGAGCCGACAGTCGCCAGCCGCCACGCAAGGTGCCGCGCTGCGATCGGGAACGGCGCGACCGACTCCGGTCGCGCGGCGCGACGGGGGCCGGATGGGTGACGATCCGGTCATAGGCGACGAAGCGGATCACGGGCCCGATAGGGTGACACGGTCATGATCGACTATGAGCGTGAGGGGAAGTCACCAGTGGCTGTTTCCGTGGACTTGGCCAAGCAGTTGGACAAGGCGTTCGAGGGGCTGACCGTGGCCGAGGTCCTCGACGCGCCGGTCGCGGCGTTGGCCGGGGTCAGCGGGGGTGACGCGGAGAAGTTGGCCGCGGCCTTCGGGATCAAGACCGTGCGGGACCTGGGGACCAGCAAGTACTTCAAGCTCGCCGCGGCCCTGGTGGACCTGGACCAGGCCGCCAAGTAGCGTCACGCGGTCGCTGATACGACGGGGTGCGAGCCTGTAGGCCCGCACCCCGTCGGCTTTCCGCACGACCGGCGGGTACCGCGCGTGGGTGACGGACGCGCCGTGGGCTTCGCCGGGTGGGCGGGGCGTTGAGGCAGTAGCGTTTCGCCACTCGGTCGGGGATGCGGAGTGGGTGTGGACGGCTACGGTTTCACCATCGCGCTGGTCGCGGTGTTGGTGCTGCTCAACGCGGTGTTCGCGGGCAGCGAAATGGCGTTGATCTCGCTGCGCGAGGGTCAGCTGCGCTCGTTGGAGCGTGACGGCCGCGCCGGGGCGCGCACGCTGGTGCGGCTGGCGCGTGATCCGAACCGGTTCCTGGCCACGATCCAGATCGGGATCACCCTGGCGGGGTTCCTGGCCTCGGCGACGGCGGCGGTGTCGCTGGCCGAGCCGCTGGTGCCGCTGCTGGACTTCTTGGGCGGCGCGGCCGGCGCGGTGGCGATCGCCCTGGTCACCGTGGTCTTGACGTTCCTGACCCTGGTGTTGGGCGAGTTGGCGCCCAAGCGGCTGGCGATGCAGAACGCGCTGCGCTGGGCGCTGCTGGTGGCCCGCCCGCTGGACGTGCTCTCGACGATCTCGCGGCCGGCGGTGTGGGCGCTGAGCGCCTCGACGAACCTGGTGGTGCGGCTGTTCGGCGGGAAGCCGGACGCGGAGTCGGAGCAGATGTCGCCGGAGGAGCTGCGGGAGCTGGTGTCGGCGCAGCGCGGGTTGAACGCCGAGCAGCGGATGATCATTTCCGGTGCGTTGGAGATCCACGAGCGCCGCCTGCGGGAGGTGCTGGTGCCGCGCCGGTCGGTGGTGACCCTGGCCGCGGAGCTGGACGTGGCCTCGGCGCGGGCGCAGCTGGCGGGCTCCGGGCACTCGCGTGCCCCGGTGGCCCGCGGCGGGCACCTGGACGACCTGGTCGGCGTGGTGCACCTGCGCGACTTGCTGCGTGATGACGTGCCGTTGGCGCAGGTGACCCGCGAGGCGCTGGTGTTCCCGGACACGGTGCGGGTGTCGGACGCGTTGCGCCGGTTCAAGGCCGAGCGCGAGCAGATGGCGCTGGTGGTCGACGAGCACGGCGCGGTCGCGGGCATGGTCACCCTGGAAGATCTGCTGGAGGAGATCGTCGGGGAGATCTACGACGAGACCGACCGCGACGTGATGGCGGTCCGGGCCGCCGAGGACGGCTCGCTGGTGCTGCCCGGCGCCTTCCCCGCGCACGACCTGGTCGATCTCGGGGTGGAGCTGTCCGACGCGCCGGAGGGCGACTACGCGACCATCGCCGGCCTGGTCCTGGTCGTGTTGGGCAGGATCCCCGACGGGCCGGGTGATCGGGTGACGGTGTCGGGGTGGACGATCGAAGTGCTGGGGGTGGAGCACCACGCGATCACCGAGGTGCGGCTGCGACGGGGGTCGGCGCCGGAGGTGCCGGGGTCAGGGCAGCAGCAGGTCCGGGGGGATCTGCAGGGCGACGGTGATCAGTGAGTGGACCCTGGTGGCGATGGCGGCCAGCAGGCCCTGCAGCTCGGGCGAGGCGGTCTCCGAGGCGGCTTGCAGGGCGCGCAGGTCGGTGTCGATGCGGTCCAGGATCGAGGCCACGTCGACCTGGCCGGTGGTCAGCGCGGCGGCGATCTCCTCGAGGGGAACTCCCTGGACCTCCAGACGTTGGACCAGGTGGATGCGGTCGACGTCGGCGGGGGCGTAGAGACGGTAGTTGCTCGCCGTGCGCTTGGCCGGCGTGAGGAGCCCGAGGCTGGTGTAGTAGTCGACGGTGCGGGGGCTGACCTGGGCACGGGCGGCGAGTTCGCCGATCCTGAGCAGAACCTCGGTCACCGCCACCTCCTCTTCCGGGGCACTCACCGTCAACCGTACAGTGTCGCGTGCTAGTGTGAAGCATGCCTGATGGTGCCGACACAGAGCCTTGTAGTAGTCGGCCGGGTGCGACGACCCGGCTGATCATAGTTTCCCCGTGCGTGGCGGGTGCGCCGTGTTGATCTTCACCGGCCTGCTCGCGATCGTGGCCCTCACCGTGGCCACGGGCTATTTCGTGGCCCAGGAGTTCGCCTACATGGCGGTGGACCGGGGCCGACTCCGGCAGATGGCCGAGGACGGCGACAAGGCCGCCGAGCGGGCCCTGCGGGTGACGCAGAAGCTGTCGTTCATGCTCTCGGGCGCCCAGTTCGGCATCACCGTGACCGCGCTGCTGGCCGGGTACGTGGCCGAGCCGCTGCTGGGCACCGGCCTGGCCGGCCTGCTGGGGTTGACCGGTCTGTCCCCGGCGGTGGCGGTGTCGCTGTCGATGGTGGTCGCGCTGGTGTTCGCCACGGTGGTGCAGATGGTGCTGGGCGAGCTGTTGCCCAAGAACTTCGCCATCGCCCGGCCGGAGCCGCTGGCCAAGGCGCTGTCCGCCTCCACCCTGGCCTACCTCAAGATCGCCGGCCCGATCATCCGGCTGTTCGACGCGACGGCCAACCGCCTGCTGCGCGCCGTCGGGATCGAGCCGGTGGAGGAGCTGCCGCAGGGAGCCACCCCGGAGGACCTGCGCCAGATCGTCACCGACGCGAACGCCGGGGGCCATCTGGACGCCGAGTTGTCCCGGCTGCTCGAACGCGGCCTCGGGTTCCGCGACCTGGTGGCCGAGCAGGCCATGACCCCCAGGGTGATGGTGCACACCGTGCGCGCCGACGAGCCCGTCGTCCGGGTGGTGGAGCTGCTGGACACCGGCCACTCCCGCTTCCCGGTCTTCGGCGAGGACCTGGACGACCTGCGCGGCGTGGTCGGGCTGGCCGAGGTGCTGACCGTGGACCCCGAGCGGCGCGCGGACGCGCTGATCGGTGACGTCGCCTCCCCCGCTCTCGTGGTGCCCGCCTCGCTGCCGCTGCCCGCGGTGCTGGAGCGGCTGCGGGCCGAGCGTCGGCAGTTGGCGTGCGTGGTGGACGAGTTCGGCGGGTTCGCCGGGGTGGTGTCGCTGGAGGACCTGGCCGAGGAGCTGGTCGGGGAGATCCACGACGAGGACGACCCGGTCGAGGACGCCATCGAACCGCTGGGCGAGGGCATGTGGCGGGTGCCCGGTCGGATGCGGGTGGACGAGATCGCCGACGCCACCGGCGTGGAGCTGCCCGAGCACGACAGCTACGACACCGTGTCCGGGCTGGTGCTGAGCCGGTTGGGGCGTACCGCCCGGGTGGATGACGAGATCAGCTTCGACGGCGTGTCGGTGCGGGTGACCGAGGTCGCGCGCAACGTGCCCTCGTCCGTCGTGCTGGCCACGGCCGTTCGGGAGGATGCCCGATGAGCACCACCTGGTCGTTGCTGATCTCCCTGGTGTTGCTGGTGGCCAACGCGTTCTTCGTGGCCGCCGAGTTCGCGCTCATCGCCGCCAAGCGCCACCGCCTGGAGCAGGACGCCGAGACCAGCCGCGCCGCCCGCGCGGCCGTGGCCGGTATCCGCGAGCTGTCGTTGATGCTGGCCGGCGCGCAACTGGGCATCACGCTGTGCACGCTGGGGTTGGGTGCGCTGGCCAAGCCCGCGGTGGCCGACCTGGTCGACCCGCTGCTGCTCGCGACCGGCCTGCCCTCGGGGGTGTCCTACGGGATCGCGTTCACGCTCAGCCTGGTGCTGGTGGTGTTCCTGCACATGGTGGTCGGCGAGATGGCGCCGAAGTCGTGGGCGATCTCCCATCCCGAGCGCTCGGCGCTGCTGCTGGCGCTGCCGTTCCGGGCGTTCGCGCACTCGGTCCGGTGGATCCTCAGCGGACTCAACGGCGTGACCAACGCGTTGCTGCGGGCGATGAAGGTCGAGCCGCAGGACGAGCTGGCGCAGGCCCACCGGCCCGAGGACCTGCGGATGCTGGTGCGCCAGTCCGCCGAACACGGCCTGATCCCCGAAGGTCAGCAGCGGCTGCTGACCCGGATGCTGCAACTGCAGAACACCACCCTGGCCCAGGTCATGGTGCCCATCGAGGACACGCTGAGCGTGTCCGAGCACAGCAGTGCCCAGGCCGTGGAACGCCGCAGCCGCGAGTCCGGACGCTCCCGCTTCCCGGTGATGGACGTGCACGGCCGCTTCGTCGGGCTGGTCCACATCCGCGAGGCCGTGCGCGCCGCTGCCGCCGGGCAACGGGCCACCGCCCGCGACATGATGGCCCCGGCGCTGACCCTGCCCGCCGCCATGCCGGTCGCCGGCGCCGTCACCGCGATGCGCGCCGACCGGGCGCAGCTGGCGCTGGTGGCCGACGACGAGGACCGCGTGATCGGCATCGCCGCGTTGGAAGACCTCCTCGAAGAGCTGATCGGCGACTTCGAGGACGAGACCGACACCCCGCTTCGCACCACCCGTGCACCCGCACCCTCCGGAAGGAAACCTTGATGTTCAAACGGATGCTCAGCGCCTTCGGCGTCGGCGGACCGTCCGTCGACACCGTCCTGGACACCCCGCACGCCACCCCCGGCCAGGTGATCACCGGGCAGGTGCGCATCCAGGGCGGCAGCAACGACGCCCACATCGACCAGATCGTGCTGTCGCTGGTCACCCGCGTCGAGGTCGAGCACGGCGACCACGAGTTCGGCGGCGTGTCGGAATTCCTGCGTGTCGCCGTCGCCCAGAGCGTGCGGGTTCCGGCCGGTCAGCCGATGACGGTGCCGTTCCAGCTCCCGATCCCGTGGGAGACGCCGATCACCGCCGTGGGCGGGCAGCAGCTGCCCGGCATGACCGTCGGCGTACGCACCGAACTGGTCATCTCCGGCGCCCCCGACAAGGGCGACCTCGACCCGCTGCTGGTCGGCCCGCTGCCCTCGCAGGACCGCGTGCTGGAGGCGTTCGGACAGCTCGGGTTCCAGTTCCGCAGCGCCGACGTCGAGGCCGGCCGCATCCACGGCGTCAACCAGGAGTTGGGCTTCTACCAGGAGATCGAGTTCTTCCCGCCCGGCCAGTACGCGGGCCGGGTCAACCAGGTCGAGCTGACCTTCGTCACCAACCCCCACGAGCTCGTGGTGGTGCTGGAAGCCGACAAGCGCGGCGGCATGTTCTCCTCCGGCAGTGATGCGTTCGGCCGGTTCCACGTGTCCCACCAGGACGCCCTGCACACCGACTGGGCCTCGGCGATCAACCGGTGGATGGCGCAGATCGCCGAACGCGGCGGCCACTCCGCCTTCGGCGCCCACGGGGCGGGCTACCCGCAACACGGCAACCCGGCCTTCGGCGGCCAGCCCGCCTACGGCCAGCCCGCCTACGGCCAGCCCGGTTACGGCCAGCCGGGGTACGGGCACCACGGCGGCCACCACGACGACCACCACCACGGTCATCACCGGGGCTCGGGCATGGGCGGCGTGGTCGCCGGCGCGGCGGCCGGCATGGTCGGCGGCATGATCCTCGGCGAGGTCCTGGACGACGCGTTCGAGGGCGACGACGGCGGCGGCGAGGACATGGCCTTCGAGGAGTGAGCCGGTCGTCGACCGGGTAATTGCAGCTCACCCAACCTCGTGCAAGGAGTGGACATGCCCGTTTCCGGACTCATCAGCGCACTGATCGTGGGTCTGATCATCGGCGCGCTGGGCAGGCTCGTCGTGCCCGGCAAGCAGAACATCCCGATCTGGCTGACCATGCTGATCGGCGTGATCGCCGCGATCATCGGCACGTTCATCGCCAACGCCCTCGGCGTCGGCGACACCCGCGGCATCGACTGGATCGAGATCGTCATCCAGGTCGCCCTCGCCGCGGGCGGCGTCGCCCTGGCCGCGGGCATGTACGGCCGCAAACGGGTCTGACCCCCTCAGACCGGCGCGGCAGGCGGCCACTCCCAAGAACTGCCTGCCGCGCCGCCCGTTCCCCGATGTCCACGCCCACAGACCACCCGCCGCCAGGATGCAAGGAGTAGGCCCGCACATGGACTGGATGCTCAGCCCCGAACTGTGGGTCGCCTTCGGCACCCTGCTGCTGCTGGAAGTCGTGCTCGGCATCGACAACGTCGTGTTCATCTCCATTCTCGCCGGCCGCCTCCCGGCCCACCAACAACAACGCGCCCGCGTCCTGGGCCTGTCCCTGGCCCTGATCACCCGCCTGCTGCTGCTGGCCTCGCTGTCCTGGGTCATCGGCCTGACCGCGCCGCTGTTCACCGCACTCGGCCAGGAGATCTCCGGACGCGACCTGATCCTGCTGCTGGGCGGGCTGTTCCTGCTCGGCAAAGCCACCTACGAGATCCACGAACAACTCGAAGGCACCGAACACGGCAGCACCCGCAAAGCCGTGTCGTTCGCCTCCGTGATCGCCCAGATCCTCGTGCTCGACGTGGTGTTCTCCCTCGACTCGGTCATCACCGCCGTCGGCATGGTCGACGAACTCGGGATCATGATCACCGCCGTCGTGGTCGCGATGGTCATCATGCTCATCTCGGCCAAGACGATCAGCGAGTTCGTCAACCGTCACCCCACCGTGAAGATGCTGGCCCTGTCGTTCCTGCTGCTCATCGGCGGCAGCCTCATCGCCGAGGGCTTCGACCAGCACATCCCCAAGGGTTACGTCTACGGCCCCATCGCCTTCTCCATCCTGGTGGAGTTCCTCAACCTGCGTGCCCGCGCTAAACGCGCCAAGCAGCCCGTGCACCTGCACCCCACCTACGTCAAAAACGACCAGACGTCCCCACCGGACTGACCACCGACCGGGGCACGACGCGCAGCGGGGACCGCACCGCGTCACCGGCCCACGATCGCCCGATCGCGCCACACCACCCTTGGCGGACCTCAACCGCCCGAACCCTGCTCGACCGCACCGAAAGGACACGCGGGTGCAGTTCAACGAGGGCGCCGAACTGGACACCTCCCAGGTCACCGACCAACGCGGCATCGGCGGCCGGGCCGCCCTGGGCGGCGGCGGCCTCGGCATCGTCGGCCTGATCATCTACCTCGTGCTGTCCCAGATCGGCGGCACCCCGCAACTGCCCGCCGGCTCCGGGTTCGGCGACGTCAACCGCGGCCAGCAGGTCGACTCCGAGGCCATCAGGACCAAGTGCCGCACCGGCGCGGACGCCAACCGCGAGGCCGACTGCCGGGCGGTCGCCTTCATCAACTCGATCCAAGCCTTCTGGACCGACCAGTTCGCCCGCTCCGGCCGCACTTACCAGCCGGCGCAGACCAACTTCTTCTCCGGCGGCGTGCAGACCCGCTGCGGCAACGCCACCTCCGCCGTCGGCCCCTTCTACTGCCCCGCCGACGCCCAGGTCTACATCGACCTGACCTTCTTCCAGGAACTACAGCAGAAGTTCGGCGCCACCGGCGGCCCGTTCGTCGAGGCCTACATCCTCGCCCACGAATACGGCCACCACGTGCAGAACCTGCTGGGCACGTCCGACCGGGTGCGCACCCGCCAAGGTCCGAAGTCGGACTCGGTGCGGCTGGAGTTGCAGGCCGACTGCTACGCCGGCGCCTGGGCACACCACGCCACCACCATCCCCACCGCCTCCGGCAAACCCCTCATCACCGGCGTCACCGACCAGGACGTCGCCAACGCCCTCGACGCCGCCTCCCGCATCGGCGACGACTACATCCAACGCGAATTCGGCGGCGGACGCATCGACACCACCCAGTTCAGCCACGGCACCTCCGCCCAACGCCAGCAGTGGTACACCACCGGCTACCAGACCGGCGACCCCACCCGCTGCAACACCTTCGACACCGACAACCTCGGCTGAACCCCGCACCCTCGACCGGCCCGCCCCACCCGACTCGGCGGACGCCATCGCTGATACGCCCACAACCCACGACGGAGATGACGGACATGACGAGCTCGACGTTGAGCAGGCCACGCGACAACCGCAGGATCGCCGGCGTGTGCGCAGGACTGGCGCAGCGGTGGGGCATGAAGCCCGGGACGGTCCGGCTCCTGTTCGTGCTGTCCTGTCTGCTGCCCGGCCCGCAGTTCCTGATCTACATTGCCTTGTGGATTATCCTGCCTTCCCGCTGACCACCGCGGAGGGCCGGTGGCAGGCCGCCGGAACCGACGGATTCCCCGGCTCGGCAGCGCGACAATCAGGAAAGCGCGGACACCGCTGATCGTGCCGGATCCGCAGTGGCCCCTGCTTCCCACACGGGTCGACCCGTCTTGGCTCGTGCCGCGCACGCCGTGGCCGCCGGCGGGTTGCCCGGCGTCGGCACCACGATCCTGCTCACCGCCCTTCTCGCGTTCGCGGGTCGGGCGGTGGCCGAGCGGCAGTGGAAGACCATGAGCGTGATCGTGCTGTTAGTTGAGTTCACGCCGGTGAAGGGCATGATCGGCCGGTTCGAGCGCGACCCGGCGGGCATGTGGCACTCGCTGGTCACCGCCCGGCGGGCATGTGGCACTCGCTGGTCACCGCGGTGTTCGACCTGGGCGGCCCGAGGCTGAGGGTCGGCAGCGTGCAGCTGTCGCCGTTCGACCCGGGTCTGGGCTGGGGTTGGGCCGATGCCGGGCAGGTCATGCGTGCCATGAACAGCACCGCGATCCTCGGGCTTGTCGGCGGCGACTGGAACGGGCTCGGCGCCACCACCGTCACGTTGCCCGACGGCGGTGTGACCGACTACGACCCCGACTGCTACGCCGGGGTCGAGTGGTATCCCGACCACGCCTATCAGCTCGACGAACACGGCCTGCCCGACCGCAGCGTCGCTCGCAGATTGGAAGGGCCCTCCCGGTTCCGGGACTGCGCGCGCATCGCCGACGCGCCTTGGACCCCCACGTCCGGCAGGTTTCCGGCGGACAGGCATTCGCCGCGCCGGATCGACCGCTGGTACGCGACCCACCACTTTCCCGATGCGGCGGTGACCGGTTTCGGTGTGGTCGGGGCGGAGGTCGTCGGCTTGTGCACTGATCACGACCCGGTCGTGGTGGAGGTCGACGAATCGGTGCTCGGAGCCTGAACGAGCGGGACGACCGACCGGAGTCCGTGATCGGCGATGGCTGCCCTCAGCCGGGTGATCTCGGCGTGCTGCGCGGCGAGCCGGGAGACGGCGGTCGTCTTGAACTCGGTCAGGTCGCGGATCTCCAGTTGGTGCTCGGCGAGTTTTCGACGTAGGTGGGCGTTGTCGTCCTTGAGGCGCAGGATCTGGCGGCGCGTGGATCGGGTTGGTGCCCGTCGGCGCGCAGCCGGGCCAGTCTCTGCTCGAACTCGGTCTTGAGGTGGCCGTAGGTGCGGTAGAGCGCGGCGCGGGAGACGCCGGCCTCGGCAGCGAGGGGCTTCACGTCGTAGCCGCCGCCGGGCGGAACTTGTCCGCGCAGCAACCGGTCGATGGCGGCCCGGATCCGGTCCTCGGTGTTGCGGCGTTGAGCAGCGCTGATCGTCACGAGGTCCCTCGGCGGCGATGTCGATGGCCTGGAGAACACCGAGCGCGCGGTCGTGTTCGGCAGTCAGCCGCCGTTTCTCGCCTGCGGGGACGCGGGGGTTGCCCAGGAACGTCCCGGTGTGCCTGGCGCTGCTCTCCCACACCGGGCGGTGCCGGGGATGGAAGGTGGCCTGTGGGCATCGCGCCGCGTCGCAGAGCCCGGCCAGCGGCGCGGTCGCGGTCGGGGTTCCGGCGAGTTTGAGGCAGAGGGCCTTGGCGGGATCGGTGAACCAGCAGTAGTTCGCCGGTTGGACACGTAGCGTGTCGGCGCGTCGTTGAAGCAGCAGCTCGATGTGCCGGTCGGTGGCCACCACGGTGGGCTGTATGTGGGCGAGCCGGGCGAGTTCCTCGTCGACGTAGGCGAACGTGGCCAGCAGGGCTTTCGCGCCGGGCCCGGCCGGGCGGATCCCGCCCTGGTAGTCGCGGTAGGCCACCGCGGCGAGTTTGCGGCGGTGCGCCTGTTCCTCGGCGACCATCTCGGCGTGGAACTTGGCCCGGGAGCCTCCGGGGCGGTGGGTGTAGCCCTCGGGGGTGGCGACCGAGATGTGCTTGAGGTGGATCTTCGCCGCGAACAGCCCCTGCGGGCGGTGCGCGAGTTCGAGGGCCAGGGTGCGGCGCAACTCCCGGGCGTTGAAGCGCCCGGCCGGGATGGGGTGGAGACCGAGCCGCGTACCCGCAGGACTGTTGACCTGCGGAAGGTGGCGAACCGGGTGGCGAACTCGAACCTGCGAAGATCGACTCTTCGGGCTGGAAGTGGGAGATGCCCTTTTCGCTGTGGGACAGGCGGGTCGCCAGCGCGACCGCGCGGTAGGCGGGTTCGATCACGACCCATTCGTCGGCGACGTCACTGCGCGTTTCACCTTTGATCCGGCGGCTGGCCATGCTGTACCGGAACAACGTCTCGCCGTGTTCGCGTGGCGACGGGCAGGACTGCGTGGTCAGTTCCATCAGCTCGCTCGTGCGCATGCCACTGAGCGCGGCGACCACGATCAGGCAGGCGTTGAAGACGGCGAAGGGCAGGTCGGTGGCCGGCTGCGAGGTCAGCGGCACCGTCCACGGGACACGTCCGGTGCCGTCGGCGCGGTCGACCTCGGCCGCGTCCCGTTCCCAGCACGGCGCGAAGCCCACCTGGCAGGCGACCTCGACGAGCAGCGGACGCGCTCGCGCGAGGTAGGAGGACGGCATCGCCCGCCGGCCGAGGTCACGGAAGAACTCGGACAGGTTGAGGTGCAGCAGCGGGTCGTCGGGTTCCCAGCCGTCGGCCAGGCGGTCTCGGACCACCTTCGCGTCGGCCTGGGGCAGGGGGCGGCGCCGCTCGACCCAGGAGGCCATCGCCGTGGTCAGCTCCGCCGGGCTGGGCCAGCCGTGGATCCTCGGTTCGGCCAGCCTGGCGCGGAGCCGGTGGAGCAGGTCGACCAGTCGCGGGCCGATGCGGTCGACGAGGTAGAGCGCCGCGTGCAGCGCCGGCCACAGGATGTGCTCGGGCACGGCCGGCGTGGTGTTGCCGACGGCGGCCCAGGACACGCCGGCGACAGCGGCGGCGGACCTGCCGGGCCACGGCTCGAACCCGCGCGGGTACGGCGGAGCTGTTCGTGCAGGACGTGTCGGTGCCGGAGATCGCCCGGCGGCTGCGGGTGTCGCACAACGCGGTGTACGTGTGGCGGCGGCGCTGGCTGGCCGACGGCGAGGGTGGATTGGTGTCGAAGGGTCCTTCGGTCGCGGACTGTAGGCTCTCGCCGAAGCAGGTGGATCGGCTGGCCGCGGCGTTGGAGGAAGGTCCCGCCGCGCACGGTTACACTGAGGATCAGCGGTGGACGCTGGCGAGGGTCGCGGACCTGATCGGCCGGTTGTTCCGGGTCCGCTACACGCTGCGCGGGGTGTCGTATCTGTTGCACCGCATGGGGTTTTCTCCGCAGGTGCCCGCGCACCGGGCGATCGAGCGCGACGAGGAGGCGATCGTCACCTGGCGACGGGAGACGTGGCCGGCGGGAAAACGGTAGCGGCGGAACGGGGCGCCTGGCTGTGCTTCGAGGACGAGGCCGGACAGACGCTACGTCCGCCGAAGGCCCGGACCTGGGCGCCACGCGGACAGACCCCGACGATCCCGGTGTGGGGCAAAGGGTCCGGCCGCCTCTCGGTCGCCGGACTGTTCTGCGTCCGCCCCGCGGAACCCGAACAACGCCCGCGCTTGTTATACCGCCTCAAGATCCACCGCGCCCGCAAGGGCGAACGACGCCGCACACCAGTACTTCAAGGCCGAAATCGTGCTGATCTGGGACAACCTCAACACCCACACCAGCCACGCCATGCGCGACCTGATCACGACCCGGACCTGGCTGCACGTCATCCGATTACCGCCCTACGCGCCCGAGCTCAATCCGACCGAGCACGTCTGGTCACATCTCAAGCGCGGCCTGGGAAATCTCCTCGTCCACGGCATCGACCACCTGGTCGACGATTGTGCGGAACCGGCTCAAGCGCATCCAGTACCGACCCGAACTCCTGACCGGCTTCCTCGCCCAGACCGGCCTCACCCTCGCCCCAGAGCCACCCTAATCCTGACCATTCAACCTCTGTAGCGGTCGGTGGTGAACAGCTCGCCGTACCGCGCGAGATTTTTGACAACGGAGACCTCGGCCGCCATCGCCTGCGCCGACGCGCCGGACTCCAGCCGATGGACGAGATAGCGGTCGCAGTGGTCCTGCGTGAGCTCATGCAGCGAGCCGACACCGTCCTCGGCGAGCCAATTGAACCAGCCGAGGGTGGTCTGGAGTCGGTTGAAGCCCGTGATCACGGCGATCGGCTCCCGCCGCGCCGCGGGCAGCGCGAGTACGCGCTCGTGACGCAGTGCGAGCATCGCGATCAGGAACTCTTTGGCGACCGTGCGCCACGCGGGATTCACGATCGTGGTGAAGTCCCAGACGACCCGGTCGGGACGCACCTGGACGGGTAGGCTGCGGACACCGGTCAGCGGCCAACACTCGTCGTCGAACCAGGGCTGCGGGGCACCGTGCTCGATGTCGACGCCGATCAGCGTGTGCACCCGACGGCCCGAGAACGGCGACGCCGGAACATCCTCCGAGCTGGTAGTCGCGGTCACGTCGTGCCTTCCTCGGGGCGGAGCGGAAGTTCGTCGTCGTGCTCGCGTACCCCGGATGCGGCGGAAGCGAGCACGGCCGGCGCGAACCTGGGCAGGATGTCCTGGTCCAGGCGATCGGCGTAGGCGCCGAACACGGCCATGAACTGCGCGGTCGGCATCTGCCGGAACTGACGGGCGAAGAACGCCTTCAACCGCAGCAGGTTCGGCGCGTGCCGTGGCGCGAACACCGCAAGCGGACACAGCAGGCACACCCAGGGCCGTGCCGGACACGGTCGCCCGACCGGGCCGTGGGACCCCGGCGAGCTGGTCGACGCAGGCCGCGGTGAACACGTCCCGCGTCCCTCCGACCAGCTCACCGACAACCTCGGGTGTGATCACCAGCTCCCGCACCGCCGTGGGCAGCGCCTGCGCGGCTGCTTCGAGGTCCTCACCGGCCAGCACGAGCGGGGTGTGGGCTTGCGCACGAGGTCGGCCTGCGCTTCCTTGATGACGGTGTCGATCGCGTGCCGCTGGGTCGGCGTCGGCCGTGACAGGTAGTGGTCACCCTCGACCCGCGCGCTGTGGTGCGGGTCGATTGTGGCGCGGCCGGTCCAGGCACTGGTGTCGCAGTTGTTCTCGAACGTCGTGCGGATGCGGTGCTTGTGCAGCCGGAAAGGCTGCCCGTCGTCGCCGAGCAGCCGGTTCCTGCGGATCCACCGGAACACGGTCGTCTCGTGGAACCGCGGCACCGCTACCGAGCCCGTGTTGCCCTTGTAGCGGGACGAGTACACCAGCCACAGGCTGCCGCGGTCCTCGGGCGCGGCGAAGGTCCGCAGCAGGGCGGAATGCTCCAGCCACCGCCGCAGCACACGCACCGCAGCTGGCGAGAGGACCAGACTCTGGGGTCCGCCGCGGCCCTTGACGAAGTCCAGCAGAACGGTCGTGTCACCGGCCCAGTCGAGATCGCCGAGTTCGAGGTCGGCCAGTCCGTCCGGCACGATGCCCGTCATAGTGCCCAACGACAGCCGGTAGGCTAGGGCGACGTCGACCGTAGGAAACAGCACACCCGCGTGGCCGGCGAAGCCGCCCCGTTTCAGGATGGTCGAGTGGTGCAGCTCCACGTGGGCGCTGATCTGCCTTTCCAGTAGCGGCCCGTGTCGGCTGAGCAGCCAGAGCGCGTTCTCTCGCGTCCATTGCCCGTTCGCGGGGTCCACGCCCTGCTCCGCGGCCTTCAGGCCTGCACGGTGCCCGCGTAGCGCGTCGTCGGTGATGCGCTCGCAGCAGGCGCGAAGCGGGTCCCATTCCGTCGTGCTGTACGGCGCGAACGGCTCGGTGCGGCGACGTGGCCCGGCTTTCAGCGGCTCGCCGGCCAGGTGTTCCCGGATCTGTGGTGACAGTCCGCCCCGGGCGGCGTCCCACGACGTCAACAAGGTCCGGGTCAAGTTCTCCCAGTTGCGGCTGGTGCCCATCCAGAACTCGATCAGCAACGGCCAGGTCAGCGCGCCCGCGCCACCACGGAACCCGTGTTCGTCGGCGAAACGGCTCAGCAGGCCGATCGCGGTGCGGTAGTGCTCCACGGTGGAACGCGAGTCGACGCGACCGTGCGGATGAGCGATCCGGGCCAACGCGTACGCGAGATCGACAACCAGCTCACCGCATGGGAACTGGCCGAGTTACAGCGTGTAGCGCCGCGCGTCGCTGAAGACGAGCCGGACCGCGAGCGGATCGGTGAGCACCCGCGCCGGCATCAGCTCACCCCCAGCTCTTCGGTATCCTCGAACTCGGCGTCGACCTCGGCCAGCACGTCCCCGGAGACGACGTCGCCCGGTGCGGAGTGGGAATACGCGTCCCGGAAGACCCGGGTCATGTCCAACCTGGACAGATAGATTTCCGTGGTCGTGACGGAGACATGCCCGAGCAGGTCACGCAGGACCAGCAACGGGTCGGAACTGGTCAGGTAGAGGGCCATCGCGGCGTTGTCGTCGGTGTCAGCGACCAGCTTCGCGGCCTGCCGGTAGTAGCCCGCCACCAGCTGTTCCAACGTGAACAAAGCGAACGAATGACGCAGCCGATGCGGTTTGACGTGGGGAATCCGCGGCTCGAACCGATTGCGGATGTCATCACCGGCCCGGCGGAACACCGTCGGCCAGTCGAGGAACGGCTCGCCGCCGACCTGGACGCCCAGCAGACAGGACCCCCGCCCGCGTCGACCAGCCGCTGCCGCTCGGCGCCCGAGCATGGCCCAGGCGACCCGCGTGCCGTTGATCCGCGCGCCGCGCCAGTCAGGATCGGTCACGACCAGCGGATCCGCCGGGCGCCACGCCGAGCCGTCGGTGGCGAGCCGGCGGTCCAGCGCGATGTAGCGGTGCACCGCGGCCAGGGCGTCGTAGGACACCCAGGTGGTGCGGGCCTTGCGGCCCTTGGTGATCGCCGACGGTACGTGCAGCGGTATCGGCAACGGTGACGGTGCCGACGGCAACGGCGGGAGCTCGTGCACCAGCAGGTGGGTGAACTCCTGGCGCCGAAGCCCGCTGGAGAGCACCAGCTTGGCCATCGCGGCGTTGCGACCCGGATTCAGTCCCCGGAAGGCGGGATCGGGGCTGCCATCCGGGAGCAGCCCTTCCAACGCACGTACGAACAGGTCGGAGAAGTCCCGCACCAAGTACTTGATCGTGGTGTGCGGCCTCGGTGCGCGCACCTTCGCCAGATTGCTGCGGACCTCGACGAGGCGGTCCTCGACCAGCCGCTTGGCCATCGTGTAGGTGAACGGCACCGCCGTGGCGTGTCCCTCCTCGACAGCCCAGTCGTAGAACTGGGCCAGGACCACCACGTAGAGATTCCAGGTCGACTCGGACACCCTCATGTCGAGCGGACCGGCGAGCCGATGCCCGGCGTACATGCTCAGCCCGGCACGCAGCTGTTGCCGCGACCCGAAAACCGGAATGTCCTGGGCTGTGAGGAAGACCAGCCAACCCTTCAGGACCCGCGCGTAGACCTCCCACGAGTTCGCGGACGGAGCGCCGTTGACCGGCAGCTCGCGTAGCCACCGATTCACCACGGTCGTCGCACGTGGACCGGCAGCGTCCTCGAACCGGAGATCGTCGTCGATCAGCACCGGCATCGCCTGCCGGATCGCCGGCTTCCGCGAGACATCCCAGGCCTGCCAGCCAGCCGACGAATAGAAGATCAAGTGCATTCGCAGGAAGCTAGACGCGCGACACGATCAGCCGCAACGCGTAATCGCAGAGTTCGGTGCCGGCCGCTGAACTATGCGACACACGGCAAATGTGCATTGTTACAGATCTTGAAAGGCCAGCATTACGGTGGTTCCGGTTCGAGGTCC